>NZ_JAQGMM010000181.1 GCF_028292365.1 Caballeronia sp. | reverse complement strand
GGACGTGGGAATCGTTGGAACTGGTCCGGTCGCGCACGAAAAACCCGGAGCCGCGCCGCGAGTCCAGATACCCGTGCGCGACCAGTCGTTCGTACGCCTCGACCACCGTGAAACGCGACACGCCCTTATCCACCGCGAGTTTGCGGATGGACGGCATGCGCATGCCTGGACGGAACACCCGCTCGTCAATCCGGCGCCGGCCCCACTGGACCAATTGGTCGACGAGCGTCAGTTGCGGCGCGCCGTGCGGCGCGGGGATCTGGTCGAGCGGGACTGACATGTCAGGTTCCATCGGGGTTAGATGCGTTCGATGACTGTACCGTAGAGTATTGGATCGATTGTACCGTTACTGTTACGGTCGTTGCCGATACATTTAAGACTGGGACGATAGCTAAACTTGGCGGTTTCTGTAGGCATTTCGTGCGGCGTTTTCGTACGTCTTCACTGCCTCGGAAGAGCTCCAGGACGATTCTCAGCCGCTGCGCGAGCCATGCGCTGATTGTCTGGCTAAATGCTCGGCCAGATGGCTAACGCAGAGCCGGCATAGCGGCAGGGCCGGGCGGAACGGGTATGCTGACGAGCTCAGCCGGCGTTGTCCGGGCAATTTTCCTTCAAGCTATTCGCGCACTATGACCGCTCATCCGCTGCAACTCGACCACCTCGTTATCGCCGCCCGCACGCTGGAAGAAGGCGCGGACTTTATCGCCGCAAAATTGGGCGTCGAGATGACCGGAGGCGGTGCGCATCCGCTGATGCGCACGCATAACCGCCTGCTGAACCTGTGGGGCGGCGCGTATCTTGAAGTGATCGCGATCGACCCGAACGCGGAGCCGGTCCAAACGCCACGCCCTCGCCTCTTTGCACTCGACGACCCGGCGCAGATCAAGCGTCTTGAAGCCGGCCCGCAACTTGTGCACTGGGTCGTGCGTGTGAACCGGCCGAAGCGGCTGACGCGTTGGCAAGCGCAATACCCGGAGCGCATTCCGGCTGTGGTACCCCTGACACGCGGCGGGAACGCATGGGATCTCACCGTTCCGGTCGATGGCACTTTTCCCGCGTGGCAAGGCGCCGGCGACGGGCTCCTGCCGTCGCTGATCCAGTGGGACACGCCGCAGCATCCGAGCGAAACGTTGCCGGAAACCGGTATTGCGCTGAAGTCGCTGACGGGGTTTCATCCGCGAGCGCACCTGATCTCGGAGCAACTGGCATGGCTTGGGGTGTCCCACCTGCTGCAGGTCGAAGTCACGTCGGGCACGCCGGTACTCGTCGCGGAATTTGAGTTGGTGGATGGCTCCATCGTTACGCTGGGGGAATCTGCTGAATCGATCGAAGCGGCCAAGCAGGCAGAGGCCGCGCCGGCCAAGGCAGCCCGCAAGCGCGCCAAGAGCAGGAAGACCGAAGACACAGAGGCAGTCAATGTCGCGAACACGCCTGAGGACACGGCCGAACCGGGGCAAGACGAACCGGTGCAGGAAGACGAGCAATAGAACGCCGGCGCGGTTCGTACTCGTATTGGGTTTGATGACAATCGACCCGGACCACCGGCACGCCATAATATGCGTCCGCCGCCACTCATCGATTGCGCTGGATTGCATTACGCAGGACCTTATTCGAAGCACCGTGCAGCATTTCATCAACCCGCATGCGCATTAGAACCGCTCATTGAGACCAACCGAGGACCCCATGAATCAAGCCGACCTTCAAGCCCAGCCGTGGCAACTTTCCGAACGTGCGAGAAAGCTCACCAGTTCGGCGATTCGCGAAATCCTGAAGGTCACCGAGCGGCCAGAGGTCATTTCATTCGCGGGCGGATTGCCGTCACCAGCTACATTTCCTGTCGAGGAAATGCGGGTGGCGTGCGACCGCATCCTGCGTGACAGCCCGGCCGCCGCGCTGCAATACAGTGCGACCGAAGGCTATCTGCCGCTGCGCGAATGGGTCGCGCAACGCTACTCGGTGAACGGCGCGTCGATCCGGCCATCGCAAGTGCTGATCACAACAGGCTCGCAACAAGCGCTCGACCTGCTCGGCAAGGTGTTGATCGACCCCGCCAGCCGCGTGCTGGTCGAAACGCCTACGTATCTGGGCGCGCTGCAGTCTTTTTCCATGTATGAGCCGAACTACGTGCAAGTCCCGACCGACGAACACGGCTTGATCCCATCCTCGCTTGACGCCGCGCTGACGGCCGGTGCGCGCCTCTTGTACGCGCAGCCGAATTTCCAGAATCCTACGGGCCGCCGCCTGTCGCGGGAACGCCGCACCGCGCTAGCCGCGTTTGCGCAACGCGCCGGCTTCCCGGTGATCGAGGACGATCCATACGGTGCGCTCGACTACGCGGGCGCCCCCCTGCCGACCATGCTGTCGATGGCGCCCGATCACATCGTGCACCTGGGTTCGTTCTCGAAGGTCCTGTCGCCCGGCATGCGTGTGGGTTACATCATTGCGCCCGAAGAATTGCACTTCAAGCTGGTACAGGCGAAGCAGGCAACCGACTTGCATACACCGAGCCTCACGCAACGCATCGTGCACGAAGTCGTGAAAGACGGCTTTCTCGAGACGCATATCCCGAAGATCCGCGCGCTGTATCGCGACCAATGCGCGGCCATGCTGGCGTCGCTCGAGCAGCACATGCCGGCGGGTGTTGAATGGAACCGTCCGGAAGGCGGCATGTTCGTATGGGTGAAGCTGCCGAAACACGCCGGTAAGCACATCGATACAATGAAGCTGCTCGAGCAGGCAATCGAGCAGCACGTCGCGTTCGTGCCCGGTGGCCCGTTCTTCGCGAACGAAGCGGAGCACAACACGCTGCGTCTGTCGTTCGTGACCGTGCCCCCGGCGAAGATCGACGAAGGTATCGCCAAGCTCGGCGCGTTGATTCGCGCGCTGGTCTGATCTCGTCGCATTAGAGGCGTGCCGCGGCGGGACGACCGCCCTGGTGCGCTCTCGCGTCATCCTTTCCATTTTTAGGGAGTACCCCATGGCCCAACTGAACGTCTACGACAAGCTGAAGGAACTCGGCATTGACCTGCCGACGGCCGGCGCCCCCGCCGCCGCCTACGTGATGAGCGCGCAAAGCGGCAACACGGTTTATCTGTCCGGCCACATCGCGAAAAAGGACGGCAAGGTGTGGGTGGGCAAGCTGGGCGCTACGCTCACGACCGAGGAAGGCCGTGCCGCCGCACGCTCCATTGCCATCGACCTGATCGCCACGCTGCACGCGCATGTCGGCGACCTGAACCGAGTGAAGCGGATCGTGAAGGTAATGAGCCTCGTCAACTCCACGTTCGAGTTCACCGAGCAGCACCTAGTGACCAACGGCGCGTCCGAGTTGATCGCCGATATTTTCGGCGAGGCCGGCAAACATGCACGCTCGGCATTTGGCGTAGCGCAGATTCCGCTGGGCGCTTGCGTCGAAATCGAATTGATTGCCGAAGTGAGCTGAAAGCGCTGCTTTAAACACTTAAGAAGCATAAATCGCTGCAACGAATTTTAGTCTTGTTCTTAATCCCGATGCCGCCCGGCATCGGGATTCAAATTACCGCACTTCGTTCGCTTAAATTCACATTGGCGAAACGAGCGTCGCCCCGCCCAAAACCCCTCCAGATAAGCGCTTCAGCCTATCCGTGTATACCTCGATACTTCGCCTCGCCGCCACGCTTCCTTAAATGAGTTGCCTTCAGTAATATCTAAGCCGGTTGTCATTGGTATTATCTGACTCAGCCGTCATTTTGGAAATCAGGCTCACGCGGGGGGACTGGATACCAGCGGCCATCGGTCAGCCCGGGTCAACACCGGACGGAGTTGGAGTTTTAAAACAGTATTACAAAAATCATCGTAAGCTAAATGCAAGCGTGCTTAACGCGCACGCAGGCCCCAGTGTGCAAAAGGGCTGCAAACAAAGTGGAAAGATGACCCGGATTCATCGGGAAAACGGCAATAACGCCCCGCCTCACCGGCATTGGACGCGCTGCAGCAATGCCAATACTCACTTATGTTGTTCCGGACGCACTATCGGCGCAACCCGTCACAGGGTCCATGGACTGACCAAACCCATGAATCGATCACGGCCCAAAGCGCCACGCGACATGAAGCAAGCGGATTTTCCGCGACGGCGCCGCGCATTGTTCGCCATTCCGGCGCTGGGTGCGCTCGTGCTCGTCCTGCTGTGGACGGTGATCTTTGCTCGCCTGTCCGTGGAGCGCGACGCCGCCACGCACGCGTCAATGGCCTCAGCGGCCATTCTCTCGTCCGCGCTTGAGCAGCACACGATCAAGGCCATTCATCAGGTCGACCAGATCACCCGTTTCGTCAAATACGAGTTCGAGAAAACACCCGGGCAGTTCAACCTTGCAAGCACGGTTGAAAAAGGCGTGGTGCAGAGCGACACGCTGGTGCAAGTCTCGTTGATCGATGAACACGGCATGCTGGTCGGGTCCACATCGGGCGCCATACCAAAACCTGTCGATCTTTCCGACCGTGAACATTTCCGGATTCACCAGCTTTCCAACGACGACCTGCTCTACATCAGCAAGCCCGTCCTCGGCCGCGTGTCCCGGCAATGGACGCTGCAGATCACGCGTCGCCTGAATCATCCCGACGGCTCGTTCGCGGGCGTCGTGGTCGTATCGGAGGATCCCAGCTACTTCACGAGCGACTTCTACAACGTGGCGTCGATCGGACGCGACGGCGTGGTCGCCGTGATTTCGGACAACGGCTCGGTGCTCGCCCGCAGCACCGGCGTAGGCGCTGGCGCGACATCCGTCCATCCGGACGGCCGCTTGACGAAAAAGGTCGACGGCAGCGGCAACCCGCAGGCCGCGTTCACAGCAAGCGGCGTGTACCCGACCTCCGAGCACGCATCCGGCATCTATGTCGATCCCATCGACAACGTCACGCGCATCGTTTCGTATCGGCACATAGATGGCTATCCGCTCGGTGTGCTTGTCGGCCTGTCGCAGGCAGAGGAATTCACCGACTTCAATCACACACGGCGCGTTTATCTGCTGATGGCGACCTTCATCTCGCTCGCCATGCTCGGCTTTTTCGCGGTGGCGACCGGGCTGATCGGCAAACTGCTCGGGCGTGAGCGCGAGATGACGCATCTCGTTGAATACGACTTGCTGACTGGTTTGCGAAACCGCTATTCCACGCTGCAAATGCTGCGTCACGACGTTGCCAAGCCGGAGAACGTCGGCCATCTTGCGCTGCTTTTCATTGATCTGGACAACTTCAAGACCGTCAACGACACCCTCGGCCATAACGCCGGCGACATCGTCCTGCAGATGACGGCGTCCCGGCTGGCAGAAACGATCAGCGACGACGGCATGCTGTCACGTATTGGCGGCGATGAATTCGTGGTGGTGGTCAAGGGCCCCGACGTGGAGCGGCAAGCAGTTGAACTGGCGGAAGCGGTTTCGCATATGTTCGCGACGCCTTTCGACGTGCGCGGCAGCGCCTTCGTGTTGCACGCGAGCATTGGCATTGCGTTGTATTCCGTGTCGAGCGAAAGCGAAATCGACTTGCTGAAGAAGGCCGACCTGGCCATGTACAGCGCGAAGGACTCGGGCAAGAACTGCTATCAGTTTTATTCGCCGCAGTTATCACATCGCGCCGATCATCTGATGAAGTGGGAACAGCAATTACGGGTCGCCCTGGCCCAGGATCAATTGTTTCTCGCTTATCAGCCAAAGATCGATCTGACTCGACGATGTATCACCGGTTTTGAGGCGCTGGCGCGATGGAATCATCCCCAGCACGGCCTGATTCCGGCTAACGAGTTCATTCCGGTCGCGGAATCGACGGGACTGATCGTGCCTATCGGTGACTTCGTGATTCATACGGCGTGCAGGCAATTGGCAGTCTGGCAGCGTCAAGGGTATGACGGGTTGTCGCTTGCGGTGAATATCTCGGCGGTGCAGTTCTGGCGCGGGGATTTGCTTGAGACCGTCGCGGCTGCCATTCGCGAAAGCGGTATTGCGCCGGGGAAACTCGAACTCGAGATTACTGAAACCGTGATGATGGAGTTTCCGGATATTGTCGCGGAGAAAATTTCTGCGTTGAAGCGCCTTGGCGTCAGGATCGCACTGGATGATTTCGGTACCGGATATTCGTCACTGTCTTATCTGAACCGGTTTGCCGTCGACACACTCAAGGTCGACCGATCATTTATCCAGGCTATTCCGCACGATCGCAGTGTCTGCGTGATGGTCTCCGCCATTGTCAATCTTGCCCGGTCGCTAGGTTTGACCGTTGTGGTTGAAGGAACCGAAACCGAGGAGCAAGTTGCATGGTTGTCCCGGCTTGGACCGATCGAGGCCCAAGGTTTTCTCTTTTCTCGCGCGGTTCCGGCGGATGGCGTGCAGGCGCTACTCGACCGCTTTGGGGTCTGCGGCCTGGGGCTCATGGCTGAGGTCGTGGCCCTACCGTTAGGGGAAGCGCCGTCTAATACTGTTGATTGAAAACGCAACGCCGGTGATGGGTTCATCGCTCGTCTGAGGGGTTCGCGACGCACTCGCTATTCTCGGACCTCCAGACGGGAAACGGCTAACTGCTGTGGGTGAAAGACCCAGTCCGTACCAGCCTTTTGTAGCGCATGCACGACCCTTTCCGTGCGCCCACGTGATCAGAATCCCCGCGACAAAACCGCTGCGCCCACGGTCACCACACCCAGCACGATATTGACCAGCACGAGCCTTCTGATCGTACCTACCGCCCTCGCACCGTCGGGCCAGTTTTGCGATTGCACTGCGCGCCGGATTTTCGGGAATACGCCGAATCGGATATGGCCGAAAATCAGCATCATCACAATGCCGAGACCTGCCATGGCGTGTAACGGCAACGCCGCGTGGGCGCCGCCGAATTGTGTCAGCAAAAAACCGCCCGTCAGCAGTATCACCAGCACCGATGCTGCCACCCAGTTGAAAAATCGAGCGAATACCGACTCCCATAACGGCAACCTCAATTGCGGCGATAAATCCGCTATTGCCGGCCGCAGACAGAAGTGAGCAAAAATCATCCCGCCAATCCAGACCGCCACCCCCAACAAATGCAGGAACAGCGCCACTTCAATCGCTTTATTCATTAACGTTCCTAAATGCAGGTGAATCACCGGTTTCCACTGCCGAGCCAAGGACTCACTCACCCAAGCACTTATCCCCCACTTCGCCCGCCACCTTCGTTTTCAAGTTTCTACAAGGTTCGGGCGTTCGACTCAGCCAGACAGAGCCAGTTCAAGTATTTTCAAGATAAACAAACGCCCCGGACCGGCGTAGCCAACCCGGGGCGCGTTATCACGCGTTAGTGCGCGTCGGTTATCAGCCTTCGAACACCGGCCGCAACTCCGTCACCTTGATAGTGGACTCGGGCGCGCGGCCCTTGCGCGCCCGCTTGCCTACGTGCGCTTCCAGAGCTGCACCCGCGAGTTTCTCGTCACGCACCTTGCCACCCCGGCCCGTGCCGATCAGCACCAGACCGCGTGCGTCGATAGCCAGCGCTTGCCGCAACGTCTCCTTTGGATCGAGCGCCATCAAGATGACACCACGGCCACCACCCGACAGCGTCTTCATCTCGTCGACATCAAATACCAGCAGGCGTCCGTTACTCGACAAGCATACGACCCGCGTAGCGCCCGGCAGGACCGGCATGGGCGTGAGCGGCGCCGCACCTTCGTCGATGGTCATGAACGACTTGCCCGCCTTCACCCGGCTCACCATGTCGCCGAGCTTGGCCATGAAACCAAAGCCGTTACTCGATGCCAGCAGCAACGGCTGATCAACCGAAGCGGCAAAATAATGCAGCAGATGCGACCCCGACTCGAGCTCGATCAATGACGTGACCGGCACACCGTCGCCCCGGCCGCCCGGCAGGATTGCGACGGGCACGGAGTACACGCGACCGTTGCTGCCCCACGCAATCAGCATGTCCGGTGTACGCGCCTGGAACGCGGCGTAAATGCCGTCGCCCGCCTTGAACTGGAAGCTGGCGGGATCGAGGCCATGGCCCTTCAACGCCCGCACCCAGCCCTTCTGCGACACCACCACCGTCACCGGATCGTCGACCACGCGCACCTCGAACGTCGCCCGCTTTTCCGGCTGGATCAACGTGCGGCGATCGTCGCCATATTGCTTGGCGTCGGCTTCGATCTCCTTGATCAGCAGCCGTTTCATGGCAGCGTCGCTGTTGAGCAACTCTTCGAGCTTTTCCTTTTCGCTGCGCAGTTCCTTCAGTTCCTGCTCGATCTTGATTGCTTCGAGCCGCGCCAGTTGCCGCAAACGGATTTCGAGAATGTCGTCGGCCTGGCGCTCGCTGAGATTGAAGCGCTCCATCAACGCCTCTTTCGGATCATCGGCTTCGCGGATGACGCGGATCACTTCATCGATATTCAGAAAGACGATCATCCGCCCTTCAAGAATATGGATCCGATCATTCACCTTCCCCAACCGATGCTGCGTGCGGCGCGTGACCGTCGTGAACCGGAAACCGACCCATTCGTGCAGGATCTCACCACTGCTTTTC
>NZ_JAQGMM010000175.1 GCF_028292365.1 Caballeronia sp. | reverse complement strand
ATTCGTTTCGCGGCGCGACGGTGCGCAATATCCTCGACTTCCCGAATCACTTCAATCCGCCCGCGAAATGCGTGACGCTCGAGCGCAATTACCGCTCGACGCAGCCCATTCTGGCGGCATCGAATGCGGTGATCGGACTCGCCGCCGAGCGTTATACAAAGAACTTGTGGACCGACAAGGCATCGGCGCAACGGCCGCGTATTGTCTCGGTGGCAGATGAAGCCGATCAGGCGCGTTATATCGTCGAGCAGGTGCTGGAGGCGCGTGAAGGCGGCATGACGCTCAAGCAGCAAGCGGTGCTGTTTCGCGCCGCGCATCATAGCGCCGCGCTAGAAATCGAACTCACGCGGCGCAATATTCCGTTCGTGAAGTTCGGCGGTTTGAAATTCCTCGATTCCGTTCACGTGAAGGATGTGCTCGCGGTCTTGCGCTGGGGCGAGAACCCGCGCGACCGCGTGGCCGGGTTTCGCGTGCTGCAGTTGCTGCCGGGGGTGGGGCCGGCTATTGCCGGGCGTGTGCTTGATCAGGTGGCCGAGCGCGGCGAGACGCCGGCCGCATTAGCCGCATTCGCTGCACCGTTGCGCGCGAGCGAAGACTGGCCTGCGCTCGTCGCGATGATGTCGAAAGTTTGCGTGCGTGAAAGCGGCTGGCCCGCTGAGTTCGAGATGATCCGGCGCTGGTACGAACCGCATCTGGAACGCAATCACGAAGATGCGTCAATTCGCCATGGCGACGTGTTGCAGATGGAAAGCATCGCGTCCACGTATCCCACGCGCGAGCGATTTCTCACTGAACTGACGCTCGATCCGCCCGACGCCACCAGCGACGAATCGGGTGTTCCGCTTATCGACGAGGACTATCTGATTCTCTCGACCATCCATTCGGCCAAGGGCCAGGAGTGGAAGAGCGTGTTCGTGATGAATGGCGTGGATGGCTGCATTCCATCCGATATGGGCACGGGCAGCGACGAAGAAATTGATGAAGAAAGGCGGCTGTTGTACGTCGCCATGACGCGTGCAAAAGAGGATCTGCACATTGTCACGCCGCAGCGTTTCTACGTGCACAACCAGACGCACATGGGCGACCGGCATGTCTGGGCGGCGCGTACGCGGTTCATCCCGGCGCATCTGATGCCGTTGTTCGACGCGTGTGCGTGGCCTCCGGTCCCTGAGCCCATCGCGCCGACGGCGGCCGGACTGGCCGCTGCGGCAAAGGCGAAAGTCGATATCGCCGCGCGGCTTAAGAAGATGTGGGAGTGAAGGGCGTTGGTGTGGGCTTCGTTTGAGCTTGCCAGAAGCTCAACCTCGGCCTCAACCTCACAACTCAACGTTCCGCGCGCGAAGGCCTCGGCGCTTTGCGCTCCGGCGTGAAGATCGCACGCAACCAGTTACCGAAGCGCGTGAACCCGTCGTACGGCTCCTCAATAAATATCTCCGGCTTGATCATGCGTAACTGCTCGAGCACTTGCTGTGCTTCCTGCTTTGAAACCGAGCCATGAAACATGCCGAGGCGCAGCAGGCAGCGCAGTTCACCGAGCTTCTCGCGCGCTGTTGATCCCGCACTATGTTCAGTCGCAATCTTGGTTTCGTACACGCGTTGACGCAATGAATCGGCCAGACGCCATGCGGGCGTCTGCATTTTCATCTCCAGTTCCTGAATGTCCGATGCTGCCGCCTTTATCTGCGACGCAAGCGTGTCGATCTGCGCCGGGTCCCCGTTCGCCTCCGTCACAATCGCAGTCGCCCACGCGCGCGATGCCTTCACGAGATCGTCCGGTTTCCAGTCCGAGCGGACCGCGAAGCCGAAACCGTGTTCCCCGGCTTGACGCATCATCATTTCGACAACATCAGGAAACTCCTTGTCGAGCGCCCGTTTTGCCCACGCGTACTGGCCGTTTTGCAGCATTCGCTGCACTGCCTGTTCGGTGAGTGGCGTGGGGTTGTCGAGCAATTTTGCGCGCAGGAAATCTTCGAACGTGGGCGTGACGAATTGCGGGTCGAACTTGAGCGACAGGCGAATCAACGTCTCGAAGTCGCGGCGTAGCGCTGCGATCGTTTCGTCTTTAAATGTAAGGGTAATCTGACCCATGATGTTTCCCGGTTCCCGATCCCGTCGACCGGTTTAAGCCGGCGCGGGAAGACAGTCGGCGTCGCCATGAGGGCGACGGCCGTTCGTCTTTATATCGGCGCGGGGAGGGGAAACTTTAGGCCAGCTTTCAATTATCCGGTCGAAGCCTGCTCAACCGGCATGGCGGTCTTATTTGACGGGGATGGTCGTGCCCGCGGGCATCGGCACGGCTGTCACGCTGTTCTTCGCGCTGCCGGTCGTAATCCGATCGCTATAGGTCAGGTAGACCAGTGTATTGCGCTTGGCATCGACTATACGCACCACGTGCAGGGTCTTGAAGATAAACGACATGCGTTCCGAGAACACATCGGATTTTTGTTTGAGTGGCGCATCGATCTTGATCGGCGCGACCTGGCGGCAAGCTATGGATGCCTCAGATGGGTCTTCGGCTATTCCCAGCGTTCCTTTAACGCCGCCCGTTCGTGCACGAGAGACGTAGCAGGTGACGCCCGCGACTGCGGGATCATCGTACGCCTCGACCGAGACCCGATCCGAGCCGGTAAAGCGGAAATTCGTGTTGACGCTGGCTATCTCCTCGGCATGCAGGGCAGGCGCAGCAAGCAACGCAACGAACGACGTCAGCGACGTCAAAGCGAAGATAGCGCGTTTCATCGGAATCCTTCTGAGTTACGGAATGAGGAATTGAAAAAGGCGTCGTATTGTAACGACGCCCTGGTTCAATTCACCTGAAACCGCGTTCCGCGCTTTCGCGTCCATCATGTACGCAATGCAGCGATCAGTGAAAAATCAGATACAGGATCACCAACACGATCACCGGCACACCCAGCAGCCAACCCAATAGATAAGGCATTGTCTTCCTCCATTCGATCTCTGATTCAATGAATTCAGTATCGATGAGAGGCCGGCCCGCCGATACCCGCGCGTGTCCTATTCGACTGTAGGCGGGTTCCTATCGACGGCATGCTGAGCGGCGGCGTTTTTACCTCACACGAATGGCGTAGCGCGTGACTTGCCGATACCGCTCGTTGGGGCGCAACACGACGTCTTCGGCATCGTCCATATTGATCTGGTTTGGAAACCCGCCCGCTTCGAGACAGAGCGCGCCGTGCTTGTGATACGTCACCCCGCGCTTGCCCGGCACGCCTTCAAGACTGTTGCTGGTGTAGAACACCAACCCGCGTTCGGTGGTCGAGACGATCAGTTCGCGTCCGCTAGCCGGATGATAAACAGCCGCGACACGCCGCATTTCCGGCAGTTCGGTGACCGGCGCCGCGTTGTGCAACACATAACAATGGTCGATACCGCCGCCCGCCAGCGTGATCTGTTCGTTGTCGCGGGTGTCGATACGCGGTCCAAGTAGCGCAGCCGTACGAAAGTCGAACGGGGTATCGGCGACCTCTTCCAGTTGGGTCGGAATCGTATGTTCATCGATGGCGAAAAACTGGTCGGCAGCGATCTCGATCTCGTGGTCGTGGATACTCGTCGAGTCCACGCCCGACAAGTTGAAGTACGCGTGGTTCGTGAGATTGAGCGGCGTGGGGGCGTCCGTGAAGGCGTCGTAGGTGATCGTCAACTCGCCTGCGTCGTTGAACGTGTAGGTAACCTGGACGGTGAGCGTGCCGGGAAAACCGCTATCGCCGGCCGGCGATTCCAGCGTGAGTACCAACGCGTCTTCCCTATGCTGCGCCTTCCAGAGTTTGAAGCTGAAGCCTTGGAATCCGCCATGCAGTGAGTTCGGCGGCTGATTGGCTTCGAGCGGGTACTCCACGCCATCGAGGGAAAAGCGCGCGTTCGCAATGCGGTTCGCCCAGCGTCCGACCGTTGCGCCCATGTAGGCCGGACCGGTGGTGTACGGGGCGGGCGCGTCGTGGCCGAGCAGGATATCCGCCAGATGGCCGTCGCGATCCGGCGCGAACCAGGAGACGAGGGCCGCGCCCAGATTCGTGATCGTTACCTTCGAGCCGTTGTCATGGCTTAGCGTGTGAAGTTCGACGGGCGTACCGTCCGCGAGATCGCCCCAGTGGGCGCTGGAAAGGGTCATAGTGTGGTCTCCGGATTTTGATTTTTTGCAGGTTGGCGGGACGCTTCCGGTTTAGCTTCCGGCTTAGATAAGCGGAGTAAGCGGTCACGATAAAGCGTGCTGACGTAGTCAAGATGCGCGCCGGCGGCTTCCCGGGCGCGCAGCGGGTCGCGAGCGAGGATGGCATCGAATATTGCCTGATGTTGCGCCAGCAAATCCGCTTCGACCTGATCGTCGTAGTCCACCAGCCGATGCGATGTCAGCATCGATTCGCGCACGAGTTCTTGCAGGCCGTGCATGACGTGGGCGAGGGCGAGGTTGTGGGTGGCATCGGCGATAGCGAGATGAAACGCGGCGTCGTGTTCGGCTATCCGCGTGCGTTTTGGTTCGATGGCGGCCGTTTTCAGTGCGTTGAACGCTTCGGTGATACGCGCCAGATCGGTCGCGGTGGCGCGTTCGGCCGCGTAACCCGTCGCCAGGGATTCGAGACCGTGGCGGAGTTCGAGGACGTCGGCGCTGGCCGTCGGGTGCTGGCTCAGCAACGCGGCGAGCGGCGCGGATACGAGCGGCGCCGTGACATCCGAGACCACGAAGCCGGTGCGCGCGGCTGCCTGGATAAATCCATCCGATTCCAGCCGGATCAGCGCCTCACGCAGCGATGGGCGCGAGACGTTGAGTTGCTCCGCGAGATCGCGTTCGGCCGGGAGACGTTGTCCGGGGAGCAACGCGCCGCTTGTGATCAGCGCGCGGATCTGGTCGGAGACGACATCGGCGATGCGTGTGCGGGTGTAGGAATGGACAGGCTGAAAAGGCATGAGTGCGTTGAAAGGTAAGTAAGAAACGGCTCGATATTTCGCTTAGTTTGACATGAAAGATCGCAAACTTTAAAGTCTTGGTCAGACCAAGCTGACCAA
>NZ_JAQGMM010000172.1 GCF_028292365.1 Caballeronia sp. | reverse complement strand
TCCGACAGCGATTGCAGCGACGGATAGCGCGATGTCCCCAGCAGCACCCGGCTCGGAAACGACGTGCCGTAGAGGGTGAGGGTATCGGCGGTGGTGATGGTGGAAGTCATGATTCGATTCCTGTTAGTAGGGGGCGCTCAGCCGCCGGCAACCGGCGAGACGATGTCGAGTTTGTCGCCGGCGGCGAGCGCCTTCGATGCGTGTTCGCCACGCGCGACGAATTGCCCGTTCAGCGCCACGGCGAACGGCGGTTTTGCGCCGAAGGCCGCGAGGGCGTCGGTGACGGTGGCCGCGTCGGGCACGGAGAACAGCTGCTGATTGATGTGAATGTTCATGATGAAAGTCAAAGCACAGGCGCCGCGTGTTCGCAGCGCAGCAAGGCGGACCAGCGGGCTTGGCGGCGCCAGTCGTCGAAGGAATCGGGGTTGGTGATCGCGCCGCCGAGCAGCGCTTCGGCGAGCGCACGGGCGGAATCGGCGACTTCGGGCGCGATCATATAACCGTGTCGATACAGCCCGTTCACTCGCAAGGTTCGCGCGCCGTCCCAGACTATCGCCGGACGATGGTCGGGCAAGGTCGGCCGGCATTGCGAATTGAGCTCGAGAATGCGCGCTTCGCCAAAACCTGGATGCACCGCGAACGCCGCGCTCAGGAGTTCGAGCGCTGAGCGCACGGTCATCGGCGACATGTCCTCCCCTTCCACTTCAGTCGCGCCAACCACATAAAGGTCGCCCTGCTTCGGCGCGATATAAAGCGGATAGCGCGGATGCAGCAAGCGCACAGGCCGCGTCAGGCCAATACCCGGGGCGTGCACGCGTGCTACTTCGCCGCGAATGCCTCTTAACGCGGGCCATGCCGGTTTGCCGCCGAGCCCCCGGCAATCGATGACGAAATGCGCGTCCGGCGGGATATCGGTATCGATTGATGTATTCCAGTGAAGATCGACATTACGTTCGGCCAGTCCCGCCGCCAGCGCTGTCAACACTTGCCGGTTGTCGAGCTGGCCTTCGTTCGGTAGCAGCCAGCCCTGCGGAAAACGCGTACCCAGAGACGGTTCCGCCGCCGTGACTTGCGCGCCGGAGAGCTTGACGAAGCCATCGCGGAAGAGCTCTGAAGGCGCGTTCGCGCGCAAGCGGCGCTCGAACAGTGGCGCCTCGGCACGGTCGCCTGCATGCCAGACGACCAGCGTGCCATTGCGCTGGAAAAACACCGGCTCCGGCATGTCGGCGATAAAACCCGGCCAGCGCTCAAGCGATGCCGCTCCAAGCTCGGTAATCAGCAGTTCAGCGCTGGCGGCCTCGGCTAGCGGCGCGAGCATTGCCGCCGCAACCCAGGCGGCCGATTGCGTGCCGGCGGCGTCGCCGCGGTCATACAGCGCCACCCTGTGCCCCGCGCCCGCCAACAGCCAGGCGATCAGCCGTCCGCACAAGCCCCCGCCCACGACGGCAAAGTCGTCTCGCCCGGACGGTCGGGAACGAGTGGAAATGGAGTGCATGGTGGAATGCGAATGCACGACGGTGTTCACGATGACGATGCCTCCTCAGCAAACGCTGCAGAACGCACGGAGCACAGCACGGAAATCGAGATCGGGAGGAATGCCCGTTTCGAACCCTGGTTGCACGCGCTGTACGCACGGCGTACAAAACATATTTCAGGGACGAAACCACGGCGAGAAAGCGGCTAGGGAGCGCCTTACTTGCGGCTCCTGCGCCAGCCAATACTGGAAGAAACTGGAAACGCTGCGGTTTCCGGAAACTTCCCTCGCCGGTATTACCCGGATCGGGTGCAAAGGGACTCTCTCAGCCTCGCCGCGCGTTTCTCCGTTGTTTCTAGGGAGACGCGTGCCGAAGCACCCCTGTTTCGTCATCGATCATTAAAACATAAAAGCGAAACGACCCGCAAACGGGCTCACCCGCATCAGGGACCGGCCGACGAGCCTGCGCAGACAAACTGGACAGCCTTCCCTTTCGTTCGCTGTGCGCGCACTCTGGCACAATGCCGCGAATGCCCGAGTTCGTCTGCAGCACACGCGTAAGGCAAGCGCCCCGCCGTCGCATTGCATCGATAACTCAGCCGGGCCGGGATTAAGGAACACTTAAGTCACGCCCGAAACAATGCTGCGGCGCGCGTCGTCTTTAATGGCTTCTTAGGGTCATTGAGACGGAGCAGAACCATCCGCATCGATACCGCCAAGTTACAACCTGCCGCCGAGCCGGCACGTCTTCAGGAAGCTCATGACCACCACCACTCCCGACAACACAGAACAAAACGCCGACAAAGTGTCGGCGTGGAGTCTTATCAAGCCTTACTGGGTATCGGAAGAACGCGGCTTTGCATGGCTTTTGCTGATTGCGATCATCGCGATCAACATGGCGGTCGTGTATATCAACGTCCGCCTGAACACCTGGAGCGCGGACTTCTACAACACGCTGCAGGCCAAGAGGGTCGCCGAGTTTCCGCGCTTGCTGCTGATCTTCGCCGGCCTCGCGTTCGCGTACATCCTGCTCGCCGTGTATGGCCGGTACCTGCGGCAAATGCTCGGCTTCCGGTGGCGCCAATGGCTCACGCACAGGTACCTCGAACAATGGCTCGGCGACAAAGCCTTCTACCGCATAGAACGCGATCGTCTCGCCGATAACCCCGACCAGCGGATCAGCGACGACCTGCAGTCTTTCGCTACAACCACGTTGTCGTTGTCGCTGGACTTGTTATCCACGCTCGTCACGCTCGTGACCTTCATCACGATCCTGTGGACGCTGGCGGGCGCGCTGAGCTTCTCGTTGTTCGGCACGCCGATCACCATTCCGGGCTACATGGTCTGGGCAGCCGCGCTATACGCAGTGCTCGGATCGCTCTTGATTCAGCGTTTCGGCCACCCGTTGGTATCGATTAATTACCAGGCGCAGAAAGTGGAGGCCAACTTCCGTTTCGGCCTGATCCGCATTCGTGAGAACGCCGAGCAAATCGCGTTCTATGACGGCATCGAGACGGAAAACACCAACGCCAAAGGTATCTTCGAAACGATCCGCCAGAACTACTGGCAGATCATGAAGTACACGAGGCGGATGACCTTCGTGCTCTCCTTCTACGGCCAGATCGCGATTATTTTCCCGATCATGGTCGCGGCTCCCCGCTACTTCGCAGGCGCATTCACGTTCGGCGTGCTGATGCAGATCAGCTCGGCGTTCGGCACGGTCAGCGACTCGTTTTCCTGGTTCATCAATAGTTACTCGACCTTGGTCGAATGGCGCGCGACCGTGAACCGGTTGCGCGAATTCAAGCGTGTGATGCGCTCCACGCACATCAAGGAAGCGATTTCGCCGGCGACCGCGCATGGCGGCATCAACCTGCATTATACGAGCACCGATGCGTTGACCACGACCGGGCTAAAGCTCGCATTGCCGAACGGCACACCGCTCGCGACGGTCGCGGATGTGGTGGTGAAGCCGGGCTCGCGCTGGCTCGTGCAAGGTCCGTCCGGTTCGGGGAAAAGTACGTTGATGCGCGCGCTGGCCGGCCTGTGGCCGTTCGGCGACGGCACGATCGACGCGCCGGTCGGCGCCAAGCTGATGTTCATTCCGCAGCAAAGCTACTTGCCAATCGGCACGTTAAAGGCAGCGTTGAGTTATCCGTCGACGGCGGGAGTCTTCTCCGATGAAGACTGCCGCGAAGCCTTGCGCGCATGCAACCTGAACGCGTACGGCACGCGTCTGGAGGAGTCGGGACATTGGGCAAAGATGATGTCGCCGGGTGAACAACAGCGGCTGGCGGCTGCCCGCGTGTTGCTGCACAAGCCGGACTTCATGTTCCTCGATGAAGCCACCAGCGCGCTCGATGCCGAAAACGAGATGCTGATTTATACGGCCATCATTGATGCGTTGCCGAACGCCGCGATTGTCAGCGTCGCGCATCGCGAGTCGGTGACGGGCTTCCATGAGAGCCGGATCGAGATCGAGCGCGCGAGTGCTGAAAGCGTGGTGGCTTGAGATGGCTTGAGATCGAAGCGCTCAGTTGATGCCCGTTGAGAGCGGGCATCAACGCCTCGTGAACGCCGTGCGAATTCCCACAAGCAGGTTCTTTTTGGCCTGCTTTTCTCGTTTACCGACGCACCGTAGAATGCTCCTGCGCCTGCATGGCAGGCTTTGAACGGGAGACGGAATGCGAGCGTTCGAGTGGTTCACCGAGTTGACGACGCGCGAGCGCCGCACGCTTTACGCGGGTTTCGGCGGTTACGCCGTCGATGCCTTCGACTTCATGATCTACTCGTTCCTCATTCCCACGTTGATCACCGCGTGGGGCATGACGAAGAGCGAAGCCGGAATGATCGCGACGAGTTCGCTGATTTCATCGGCTATTGGCGGCTGGCTCGCCGGCATTCTCTCTGACCGATACGGCCGCGTCCGCGTATTGCAGTGGACGATCGGCACGTTCGCGTTCTTCACGTTTCTTTCCGGCTTTACGCATTCGTTCGGGCAGTTGTTGACCACGCGCACGCTGCAAGGCGTGGGCTTCGGCGGCGAATGGTCCGTGGTCACCGTGATGATGGCCGAGACCATTCGTTCGCCGCAGCATCGGGCGAAGGCCGTGGGTACGGTGCAGAGCAGCTGGTCATTCGGCTGGGGTGCGGCGGCGATCCTCTATTGGGCGTTCTTCGCGTTGCTTCCGGAAGATACCGCCTGGCGCGCGTGCTTCTGGATTGGTATTTTGCCCGCGCTGTGGATCCTCTATATTCGCCGCAACGTGAGCGACCCGGACATCTATCTCGCTACACGCCGCGCGCGCGATGCCGGTACTGAAACCGCGACTTTCTCCGATATCTTCAAAGGCTCGCACCTCAAGACAACCGTGCTCGGCAGCGCGTTGTGCACCGGCATGCTCGGCGGTTATTACGCCATCACCACCTGGCTGCCGACCTATCTGAAAACCGAGCGTCATTTGTCCGTGTTCAATACGAGCGGTTATCTCGTAGTGCTGATCGTCGGCTCGTTTTTGGGCTACGTGTTCGGCGCCATTCTCTGCGACAAGATCGGGCGGCGCGCGTCGTTCGTACTGTTTGCCATCGGCTCGTTTCTGCTAGGGATGATCTACACGATGATCCCCATTACCGACCACGCGATGCTCCTCCTCGGCTTTCCGCTTGGCATTGTCGTGCAGGGGATTTTTGCGGGGGTCGGCGCGTATTTATCGGAGCTGTATCCGAACGCGATTCGTGGCTCTGGACAGGGATTTTGCTACAACCTCGGACGCGGGCTCGGCTCGTTTTTTCCGATTCTTGTGGGGACGCTTTCGCAGGGAATGTCGCTGGTTAAAGCGATAGGCGTGGTGGCGGGGGCTGGATATTTGTTGGTGATCGTCGCGGCGTTGTTGCTGCCGGAAACGCGTGGCAAGGCGCTTGGTGCAGTGACGGGGTGAGGTCGGTTCATCGGAAAGTGAAGGCCGTTTAACTGGCGTTAAACGGCCTTTTGTCTTGATGCGCGTCGCCTTCCAAACGCGATCGCTTCGCGCAGTCACGTCATTCCACTTCCCATATCTCGCGTCCGTTGAGCGCTTGCACCGGGCGCTGATTGCCGTGATAGAAACGCTGCATGGCATTGAGTTGCTGCTGGGTGATAGTCACCCGTTCCTTGAACTCGATCCACGTCACACCTTCCGAGCACGGTGGCGTAGTCAGCGAACCGTTGTAGGTGTAGTAACCCTTTTGTTTGGGCAACAGGTCTAGCGGATTCACCATGACTTCATTGTTCTTGAACTCTGCTCCTTGCTCCTTCGGGATGCGGTCCAGCATCGCGCGGATGACGGCGTTGGGTTGATCGCCCACTTGGAATTGAACAGCCAGCACGAGGAGCTTGCCATCAGCGGAGCGGTGGACGAGATGGGCATCCATCACGCTATCTCTACCGGCGAAACGTTCTTCACCTGGCGAATGGAAGTGGAATTGAACGAGTTGATACGCTTGATCGCCGAGGGTGATGCTGTCGGTGCCGGGCGTTGCGTTGAACTGAACAGCGTGACCGGTGTTAATGATATCGATGGGAAGCGGCTGATAGTTGATCTTCAGGCGGGGCATATCGGCGGGAGCCTTCTTCGCCGCCTCAATATTGATCGGTGATTTGGCTCGACCGCTTTCGCAAGCGTGGAAAGCTTCGCCCATTGCGCCACAGTGGGCAGGTCCGTGTGGGCCGTCGTAGGTCCACCCGTGCCCGGTGGTTTCAGCCGATGCAGTAAGTACAACGAAGGTAGATAACAGGAACGCACCGCTGGACAAGCGTTTGATCTTGTTCATTCCATGCCCCTGAAATTAAGAGGGCATGAGCATGCGCTGATGTGCGTAAGGTGGGTATCGGAGAAATCGTAATAAAGGGGGCTGGAAAGGGAAATGATGGGAGCATCGCGGAAGGCTCCGAGACTATTACTCCACCACCAGCGTTACATTGCTTGACGTGCGGTCGCCAGCGGCAGAAACAAGCTCAAGGGGTTGCTGGGTAAAGCCACGAATCCAAGATGCAGGTAAAACTTTGGTGCCAATTCATGTTTAGCGTCCACAACCAGAGCGAACGCCGCAATCTCCGATCGAGCAGACCGTGTGAAGGCATCAGCCAGCAAAGCACCGCCCAGGCCTTGTCTCTGAAACGCCTGATCGATAGCCAAGCGACCCACTCTCACAGCGGGCACACTAGGATAGCGAGGCAGTTTTTTTCCGACACTAGCCGGTAAATCGGCTAAAAGCAGACTTGTTGCCGCAAGGGTGTAGTAGCCCGCGACTCGTTGCTCATCAGTAACCGCCACGAAACACGCAGCAACTCGGCGGCGAATATCCTGAGTAACCTGCTGTTGAAAGTAGCGATTCAGCGGCTCTGAGTCGCTATTGAAGGACGCGCGCTCGTGAAGTGCATTAAGCGCCATAACGCTGTAGGGCGCGGAACTCATTCAGTTCGCAGAAGTTTCTGACGCCGAGCAAATGCTCGCTTGAGCGCCGGAGCGGGTTCCGGCGGTGACAAAAGAGCCTGAGCGAAACACTCCTGATCGGCGAGCGACAGTCGCATGACATCTGCTTGCTCAATGGCGCGCTGAGCCGCGTCCTGAACCGCCGATACGACGAAGTCGGTCATTGTGCGTCCCTGCAACTCTGCTGCACGCTTGAGCATTGCATGTAAATCAGTGCTGATTCGGGCTTCGAGACGAGCAGTGGAAATGGCGGTGGGCATGATGAGAACCTCCAAGGATCACTCATCATACGGCAATTTGCCGTACATATCAACGATCCACCTCATCACCGCTCTCGTCTCCTTCTGACATTCGTCGAGATTCACTGAAAAAAAACCGGACTCACCCTGAGCCCGGTTTCCAACGAACATCCCGCAAGAAAAATCCTATCGCGGCAATTCGCTAGACCCCATCAAAAACGCATCGACCGATCTTGCGCACTGCCGTCCTTCGCGAATCGCCCATACAACGAGCGACTGGCCGCGCCGCATATCGCCGGCGGTGAAGACCTTCGGCACCGACGTGAAGTAAGCCTTCTCCCCTTCGGTCGAAGCCTTCACATTGCCACGCGCGTCCTTATCAACCCCAAACGCCTCAAGCACCGGCGACGTGGGCTGCGTAAAGCCCATCGCGAGCAGCACCAGATCGGCCTTCATTTCGAACTCCGATCCCACCACTTCCTGCATCTTCCCGTCCTTCCATTCCACGCGCACCGCGATCAGCTTTTCAACCTTGCCGTTCTTGCCTTCGAAGCGCTTGGTAGCCACCGACCAATCGCGCTCACAGCCTTCCTCATGCGACGAAGACGTACGCAGCTTGATCGGCCAGTACGGCCAAACCAGCGGCTTGTTCTCCGTCTCAGGCGGCTGCGACAGCAACTCGAACTGCGTCACGCTTTTAGCGCCATGCCGATTCGACGTCCCCACACAATCCGAACCCGTATCGCCGCCACCAATCACCACAACGTGCTTGCCCTTCGCAATCAACTGATCGACGACGGTGTCACCTGCATTGACTTTGTTCTGCAGCGGCAGGAATTCCATCGCGTAATGGATGCCTTGCATTTCACGCCCAGGCACCGGCAAATCACGCGGCGTTTCCGAGCCGCCCGCAATCACGACAGCGTCGAACTGCTCACGCAATTCATCGGGCGAAATGGTTTCACGCGATGAATTCGCGATATGCCCCGGCAGCGGATCCTTTCCGATAAACACGTTGGTCCTGAACGCGACGCCCTCGGCTTCCATCTGCCGCACGCGTCGATCGATCAGCCACTTTTCGAGCTTGAAATCGGGGATGCCATACCGCAGCAGCCCACCAATCCGATCGTTCTTCTCGAACACCGTCACGTCATGTCCCGCACGCGCCAGTTGCTGCGCAGCGGCCAACCCGGCGGGACCCGATCCGACGACCGCCACCTTCTTGCCGGTCTTGTGCTTCGACGGCAGCGGTGCAACCCAGCCTTCGGCCCAGGCTTTATCGATGATCGCGTGCTCGATCGACTTGATGCCGACCGGATCATCGTTGATACCGAGCGTGCACGCGGTCTCACACGGAGCCGGACAAATGCGTCCGGTGAACTCCGGGAAATTGTTCGTGGAATGCAGCACTTCAATGGCCGTCTTCCAGTTCTGCTGGAACACCAGGTCGTTGAAGTCCGGAATGATGTTGTTCACCGGACAGCCGTTGTTACAGAACGGAATGCCGCAATCCATGCAGCGCGCGCCCTGGATCTTCGCGTTCTCGTCCGACAGCGCGTGAACAAATTCCTTGTAATGCTTGACGCGAGCGAGCGGCGCTTCATACGTTTCATGCTGGCGCTCGAACTCGAGAAAACCGGTAGCCTTGCCCATGTGGTTCTCTTTCTCTGTATTGGGGGTTAATCCACCCTTCGACGCTCAGCGCCGAAGGGCCGTACTAGTCATCGGATGTCGGCAAAAAACTCAGGCCGCGATCGCGTCCTTCGCTTTCTTCGCGCCCATCTCGCTAAGCGCACGCTTGTACTCTGTCGGGAACACCTTCACGAATTGTCGGCGCGATGCATCCCAGTTCTCGAGCAACGCTTTTGCACGCGTCGAGCCGGTGCACTGGAAGTGCTGCTCGATCAAGTCCTTGAGCAACGCTTCGTCGGTCTTGCCGGTGTGCCACAAAGCCCGGTCCACCGTGCGTTCCTGTTCTGCCTGCTGCAAGACAGGGTCGAGTGCGACCATCGCCTTGTTGCACTTGCCGCCGAAGGTGCCGTCCGGATCGAAGACGAATGCCACGCCGCCCGACATGCCCGCCGCAAAATTGCGCCCGGTTTCGCCGAGAACAACCACGGTACCGCCGGTCATGTATTCGCAACCGTGATCGCCGGTGCCTTCCACAACCGCCGTAGCGCCCGAGTTACGCACGGCGAAACGTTCGCCCGCGACGCCCCGGAAATACGCATCGCCTTCAATCGCGCCGTACAACACCGTGTTGCCGCAGATGATGTTTTCCTCCGACTTGCCACGGAAGTCGTTAGTCGGGCGAATGATGATGCGGCCGCCCGACAGACCCTTGCCGACGTAGTCGTTGCCATCGCCGACGAGATCCAGCGTGATGCCCTTCGCCAGGAACGCGCCGAAACTCTGCCCCGCCGTGCCTTTCAACTGGATATGGATCGAGTCGTCGGGCAAGCCGTCGTGACCGTACTTGCGCGCGATCAAACCGGACAGCATCGCGCCGACCGTGCGATTCACGTTGCGCACCGGCTGAATGAACGAGACGTGCTCGCCCTTCTCAATAGCCGCTTTCGACTTCTCGATCAGCACATGATCCAGTGCCTTCTCAAGCGCGTGATCCTGCGTCTCGACGTGCTTCGTCGCGATGCTGCCGTCGTTCGGCACTTGATAGAACACCTTCGAGAAATCCAGGCCCTTCGCTTTCCAGTGCTCGACGCCCTTCTTCGTATCGAGCAATTCGGCGTGACCGATCAAATCGTCGAACTTGCGGATGCCCAGTTGCGCCATGATTTCGCGCACTTCTTCAGCAATAAAGAAGAAGAAGTTCACCACGTGTTCCGGCTGGCCCGTGAACTTGGCGCGCAGCACCGGATCTTGCGTCGCGACGCCGACCGGGCACGTGTTCAAGTGACACTTGCGCATCATGATGCAACCCTGCACGACGAGCGGCGCAGTCGCGAAACCGAATTCATCGGCGCCGAGCAGCGCACCGATCACCACATCGCGGCCGGTCTTCATCTGACCGTCGGCCTGCACGCGGATACGGCCACGCAGGCGGTTGAGCACCAGCGTTTGCTGCGTTTCGGCAAGACCCAGTTCCCACGGCGTGCCGGCGTGCTTCAGCGACGACAACGGCGAAGCGCCCGTGCCGCCATCGTGGCCGGCGATCACAACGTGATCCGCCTTCGCCTTGGCAACGCCGGCGGCAACCGTACCCACGCCCACTTCCGACACGAGCTTCACTGAAACGCTCGACGACGAGTTCACGTTCTTCAGATCGTGAATAAGCTGCGCCAGGTCTTCGATCGAATAAATATCATGGTGCGGCGGCGGCGAAATCAGGCCCACGCCCGGCACCGAATACCGCAGCTTGCCAATGTACTCACTGACCTTGTGACCCGGCAGTTGACCGCCCTCGCCCGGCTTCGCGCCCTGCGCCATCTTGATCTGGATCTGATCAGCGGAAGACAGGTATTCCGCCGTCACGCCAAAGCGTCCGGACGCAACCTGCTTGATCCGCGAGCGCAGCGAATCGCCGTCTTTCAACGGGATATCGGTGACGACTTCGTCGCCGATCACGGAGCGCATGGTGTCGCCGTTCTTGATCGGAATGCCGCGCAGTTCGTTGCGATAGCGGTTGGCGTCCTCACCACCCTCACCGGTGTTCGACTTGCCGCCGATGCGGTTCATCGCCACAGCCAGCGTGGCATGCGCTTCGGTCGAGATCGATCCGAGCGACATCGCGCCCGTTGCAAAGCGCTTGACGATTTCCTTCGCCGACTCCACTTCGTCCAGCGGAATGGCCTTGGTCGGATCGAACTTGAACTCGAACAGGCCGCGGAACGTCATGTGACGCCTGGTCTGATCGTTGATCAGGTGCGCGTATTCCTTGTACGTCTGGTACGAATTGCTGCGCGCCGAGTGTTGCAGCTTGGCGATCGCATCCGGCGTCCACATGTGTTCTTCGCCACGCACGCGGTAGGCGTACTCGCCACCCGCGTCGAGCATCGTGGCCAGCACCGGGTTGTCGCCGAACGCTTCGCGATGCAGACGAATCGCTTCCTCGGCCACGTCGAACAGACCAATGCCGCCCACCTTCGACGACGTGCCCTTGAAATACTTCGTCACCAGGTCTTCAGCGAGACCGACCGCTTCGAAGATCTGCGCGCCGGTGTACGACATGTAGGTCGAAATGCCCATCTTCGACATGACCTTCTGCAGGCCCTTGCCGACTGCCTTGGTGAAGTTGTAGACCGCCTTTTCCGCCGACAGGTCGCCCTTCAGGCCGGCAGCCATCTGCGCAAGCGTTTCCATCGCGAGGTATGGGTGCACGGCTTCCGCGCCGTAGCCCGCGAGCAACGCGAAGTGGTGCGTCTCGCGCGCCGAGCCGGTTTCAACCACCAGACCCGCGCTCGTGCGCAGACCGTGCTGCACGAGATGCGTGTGGATCGCGGCCGTAGCGAGCAGCGCCGGGATCGCGACATTGTCGCGGTCGGTCTTGCGGTCCGACACGATCAGCATGTTGTAGCCGGACTTCACTGCATCGACGGCTTCTGCGCACAGCGACGCCAGACGCGCTTCGATGCCTTCCTTGCCCCAGGCCACCGGATAGCAGATGTTCAGCTCGTACGAACTGAACTTGCCGCCCGTGAACTGATCGATCGCGCGGATCTTGGCGATGTCCTTGAAGTCGAGCACCGGCTGCGACACTTCGAGACGCATCGGCGGGTTGATGTTGTTCGTATCCAGCAGGTTCGGCTTCGGACCGACAAACGACACCAGCGACATCACCATGTTTTCACGGATAGGGTCGATCGGCGGGTTCGTCACCTGTGCGAACAGCTGCTTGAAGTAGTGATAGAGCGTCTTGTTCTTGTTGGACATGACCGCCAGCGGCGAGTCGTTGCCCATCGAACCGACCGCTTCTTCACCGGCTTGCGCCATCGGCGCCATCAGGAACTTGAGGTCTTCCTGCGTGTAGCCGAAGGCCTGCTGGCGGTCCAGCAGGGCGGCCGCTTCGCGGCGCTCGGTCACGACGTCTTCAGCCTTTGGCTCGATTTCGTCGAGCTTGATCCGCACCGCGTCGATCCAGCTCTTGTACGGCTTGGCGTTGGCGAGGTTGTCCTTGAGTTCCTTGTCGTCAATGATGCGGCCGTGTTCCATGTCGATCAGGAACATCTTGCCCGGCTGCAGACGCCACTTCTTGACGATCTTCGATTCCGGAATCAGCAACGTGCCCGCTTCCGACGCCATGATGACGAGGTCATCCTCGGTGACGATGTAGCGCGCCGGACGCAGGCCGTTACGGTCGAGCGTGGCGCCGATCTGGCGGCCATCGGTGAACGCGATCGCGGCGGGGCCGTCCCAC
>NZ_JAQGMM010000138.1 GCF_028292365.1 Caballeronia sp. | reverse complement strand
CGGCTAAGGGCTGACATCTGGGACAAAGTGAACTCTCCCAAACTTGCCTCTTCGCGTAACCGCCGCTTCAGCTTGCCAAGTACCACGCGCAATTCCCCCGCGACAGCATGCGCGTGCGCGACTTCGGGATCGGTGTGTTGCGTTTCGTCGTTCGTGTTCATGTCCGAACCTTAGCAGATACGAAGTCAAACTACAAAGTTAAACTTCTTACTTGGATAACAGGAAATCTCGTCGCAAGCACCACCGGTCCCGCGACCAATCTGGTAACCACCGCGCCAAGATCAAGCGCCTCTTTCCAAGCTGCGATTACGCGCCGAGCGCGATTCAATCGGCCAGATAATCGCGATGTGAGCGCAAGCGCGCATATCGGCACGTGGTCCCGTCCTAGGATGTTGCATACGGCAACCGGGAGCGAATCATGGGACAACGTGAAGATATGAGCGAATGGTTGTCGCCTGCGGAGCAAGCGTTGCAGATGCCGGTTGCATGGCGCTACATGCTCGGCGATGGCAAATGGCGTTATCAGCGTGAATGGTCTGATGGCGCCAATATGCATCCGGTCTATGAAATGACGGCGGAAGATTCGGCGGCGTGAAATCGAACCACCGATAATGATGGGCTTTTCAAAGTTGGCGCAATAACTCCACGCAATCCGTCTCTTTCGCGATAAAAATATTCCAAACAACACTTCGTGAAAGCATTACCGGCTTCATGGCCGGTAATGAAGGATTGCTGTCACAGAGTTATTCCCCGCAAGCATTGTATTTTAGGGCGCGCATAGACTCGTCGGGACCAGAAGCCCACGTTCACAGCCTTGCCCAGCGCGTGCTGACCTTTTTGCACGCGCTGTTTCTGTTTTTTTCAATTACTAACAACCACGTTTACCCCGATACGAGAAAATCACCAATCGAAAATATCGTTTAACGAGGAGACCGGATGCACGCCATTCCACTCAACTATAACGATCATGTTTTGGTGCCCCTTGCAGCAGGTGAGCGCGGCAGTTTTGCGTCGATGGTCATTGTCACCAAGCCAAACGGCGCGCGCTGGGCATCGGGCGTACTAGGCCACTTCACCGAAGCGGACGACGCCTGCCGGTTTGCTATCGCATATGGAAAAGCAGAGGTCGACGGACGGCGACGTCCGCGAGCGGTGAAGCCGCCTGCCGAATCTGAGCCAAGAACGAGCCACACCGCGCCTTCCTGCACTTCTGGATCCGCGCCATGAGGATGCGTCGCCTACGTCTTCTTTGCCCACTCGCATGTTGCGAGTGGGCTTTTTGTTTTTTCGCGACGCATTAATGCTTGTGGTGCATCCAGCTCATGTGGTGCGTATCGAGCCACTCACGCATACGTACCCGTCCGCTGCCGTCTTCTGGGTGCTCGCGTCGATACCGACGGCCCAATACGGCAGCTATGACTATCAGGACCGCAAGGCCCACCACAAAACCGATCATCGACTCAGTCATGGCCGCCTCCTCAATACGCTACAGCCCGCTTACATTTTAGGTCACGCATTTTGAAATGCGAATCTTCCCGTGTAAATGCTGTCTTTGCGGGATGTTCGGAGCTTGCCTTTTATGTATCTTCGCAATACGCGAAGTACGCAAAAAAGCCCAGACAGAAGCGCTGCTGGGCAAGTCCACCGGATAAAACCCGTTGGAGAAGGTTCAAATTCAGTTTTTTCTAAAATCTGCTGCGCAAGCATTCTGCTTGTTAGCGATACGCTGGCCTGCGGCTCACATTCGTTCAGTCGCCGGCCGTCCGGTAGTTAATCTGATTAATGGCCCATGTACACCGAGTGGACGTTATCGCCAAATGACGACTGGACAGGGGTCCCGGAATCCGTCGATCCATTAGCCACGCCACCGTAGCTGCTGGCACCGGCGTTTTGGGCCGCTACGCGTGCTTCTGCCGCTTGAATGTTGGCCGGATAGTCGTAATCGTTCGCTGTTGCCGGGTTGTAGCCGGCCTTCTCAATCTGGATCAACTGTGCCTTCACTTCTGCACGCGTCAATGGTTGCTGGCTCGACTGAGCAAACGAAACAGCCGGGATGGCGAGCACTGCGGCAACTACAACGGCTTGAATGAGCGACTTCATGATACCTACCTCCGAATCTTGTTTTGTCGCGAACGACCTTGTTCGCGTTCTATGGATGTAGTGTAGGTAAGCCGTTTCTGAAAATTAAGCGCGATGAGCGCAAGAGATTATTGTTGTTTTAGGTAGAAACCCTAAGGTTGTTTGGCGACAGATTCCTGATTCGGCCCCCCTGTAATTTTCCGAAATCAATGCGCGACGAGCGACACAATTCCAGGCCGAACGATGGCCCGGGTCGATCTCTCCAAGCTGCAACAGGGAGAAAAATCATGGTCAGGCTCTTTCTCGTCTTGGGACTTGCAGCTGGGCTTTCGGGGTGCATCGTCGCCCCGCCTTATGGATATGCACCAGGGTATGGATACGCCTATGCGCCGGCGTATTACGCGGCGCCGACGGTTGGTGTGGGGATTGGGTTTGGCGGTGGGGGTTGCTGCTGGCGGGGAAGGTAGTAGTTTTGGACGTAGGCTATCGCGGCGCAGTCAATGAACTCGCCGTTTCGGGTTCGGGCGCGACATCCTGAACGTTTTGAACGCCCGCGGGACGCCCCATCGCTATCTTAAAAAAATGCGAAACTTGGCGCTTCGCTCCTTCAACCCTCGCGCGCTCATGCTCCCAACCATCCTTGTCGTGGTCCCGCTTCGTCCTGAAAACCAAACCACCATCGCGAATGCCTTCAACGCCATTACAGCGCTAGACCAAGCGGCGCTCGATAAAGCCCTGGATGACCATGCCGACGAAATCCGCGCTGTCCTGACAAACGGCACCATTGGCATCAATGCAGCTTCCATCGCGAAACTGCCAAACCTAGAACTGATTGGCGCGTTGGGCGCGGGCTACGAAAACATCGCACGCGACGCGGCCCAGGCGCGCGGCATCACCGTCGTGAACGGCGCGGGTACCAACGACAACTGCGTCGCCGATCACGCCTTCGCGCTGCTGCTCAGTGTTGTCCGCCAGATCCCCGTGCTGGACCGCGCATGCCGCGCGGGCGTGTGGCGTGACGACCTGCCCTTCCAGCCGAACTTTTCGGGCAAGAAGCTAGGCGTGATCGGGCTTGGCAATATCGGCGGGAAGGTGGCAAAGAGAGCGCTGGGATTCGATATCGAGATCGGTTATCACAATCGCCGGCCACAACCGGACTCGGCATATACGTACTTCGACTCCGTGATCGCACTCGCCGAATGGGCCGATTACCTCGTGGTCGCCACGCCGGGCGGCGCATCGACCCGACATCTGATCAACGCCGGCGTGCTCGCCGCACTCGGCTCAAATGGCTACGTGGTGAACGTGTCGCGCGGCAGCGTTGTGGATACCGCCGCATTGGCGGACGCGCTCGAACGCGGCGTGATAGCCGGCGCGGGACTCGATGTCTACGAAGGCGAGCCCACACCGCCCGCGCTGCTGACAGACTCCGATCGCGTCGTGCTGACGCCCCACGTGGGCGGGCGCTCGCCGGAGGCGGTCGCAGCATCGGTCCAGATGTTCGTCGATAACGCCACACGGCACTTCACCGGCGAGGCAGTATTGACACCTGTTTGAAAGCTCCCGTGAGGGCGCCCGGCGAGGTTCGCCGCGATCCCGTATCGTGTCGGACTATTGCCGATCACGTCCAATCCTAAAAAACTGTGTCAGACCAGACCACTCTCCTCGCCGACGGTCCCATGACCGCGCTCCAGCGTCGCGGCATGGCGGCAATCTTGCTCGCCGTTTCGCTCGCCACGCTCGATACCGCCATCGCGAACACTGCGCTCCCCGCAATCGCCGCCGATCTCCACGCGACCCCCGCCGCGTCCGTCTGGATCATCAACGCGTATCAACTCGCGATGGTCGCCACGCTGCTGCCGTTCGCGGCGCTGGGCGGTATTGTCGGGCACAGGAAGATCTATCTGGGCGGGTTGATCCTGTTTCTCGTGGCATCGCTGACGTGCGCGCTGTCGTGGTCGCTGCCGTCACTCACCGCGGCGCGGCTGCTGCAGGGTATTGGCGCGAGCGCAATCATGAGCGTGAACACGGCGCTGATCGGGGCGATCTATCCGCATCACAGGCTTGGGCGAGGGTTTGGGCTGAACGCGCTGGTGGTGGGCATCTCGTTCGCGGTCGGACCGACGGTCGCATCCATCGTGCTCTCGCTCGGACCTTGGCCGTGGCTGTTCGCGGTGAACGTGCCAATTGGACTGGTGGCGCTGGCTATCGGCTGGACGGCGTTGCCGCAAACACCACGCGCCACGCATGGTTTCGACCGGGTGGCGGCAGGACTGAACGTGGTCACGTTCGCCGCGCTGGTGTTCGCGCTGGGCGAAGCGGCGCAGCGCGCGCCCACGCATATTGTGCTGATTGCGCTCGCGGTGACGGCAGTGGCGGGCGGGCTGATGCTGCATCGGGAACGTGGTCATCCGGCGCCGATGCTTCCCGTCGATCTCTTCAAACGTCCGATGTTCGCGTTGTCGACAGCGACCGCCGTCTGCTCGTTCGCCGCGCAAGGGCTGGCGTTCGTCTCGCTGCCGTTTTATTTCGAAAGTGTGCTCGGGCGCAGTCAGGTGGAGACCGGCTTCCTGATGACGCCGTGGTCGGTGATGGTAGCGCTGCTGGCGCCGGTCGCCGGTCGTTTATCGGATCGATACCAACCGGGGTTGCTGGGCGGCATCGGCCTCGCAGTCATGTGCGCGGGCATGGCGTCGCTGGCGTTATTGCCGGCTCATCCCCATGCACTCGATATTTGTATCCGCATGGCCATATGCGGCGCGGGTTTTGGGTTCTTCCAATCGCCCAATCTGAAGGCGCTCATGGCGAGTGCGCCGCGCGAGCGTAGCGGTGGCGCGAGCGGCGTGGTAGCAACCGCTCGGCTGATTGGCCAGGCGACAGGGGCGGCGTTAGTCGCGCTGAGCTTTGGTATTGCGGGGCATCACGGTCCGGCGCTGGCATTGGCGATTGGTGCGGGATTCGCGGGCGTCGCAAGTATTGCAAGCGGCTTGCGGCTGATTACCCGCGATAAACCCGTAGAAGCGATGCAGACAGCGGAGAAGTAGAAGAGTTTGATCCGCAAGAAGCGGTTGCTCTTAAGTCGGGCAACCGTCCGCCACGTCGGCCGGCGGAAAATATTCACCCCGCCACCAACGCCGCTTTCGCCCGCGCCACCGGCTCGGTCCAGTCTCCGAGCGTGGTCTGCTTGAACAAACGCGCGCCCGGATACCACACGCTGTCGTCACGATCCAGCATCCAGCGCCAGTCGTAATTCGCCGGCAGGAATATCCACACGGGCTTGCCAAGCGCCCCAGCCAGGTGAGCCACCGATGTATCCACCGTTATCACCAGATCGAGTTGCTCGATCAGCGCGGCGGTATCGGCGAAATCGTGGATGTCGTCCGTCAGATCGTGGGGTTTCAACGCGCAACCGGGCTGCGAAAGCTGATCGCGAGCCGCGCCCTTCTGCAGCGAGAACCACTCGGTATTCGCCACCTCCGCGAACGGCGACCACGCGGCGAACGGCATCGAACGGAATTGATCATTGCCGAACGTCGGACTGCCCGCCCACACGATGCCAATCTTTCTGCGAGCGCCCGCCAGTTTTTTCACGCGCGCCGGCCACGATCCGATCCGTTCAGCACTTACGCTCATATAAGGCGTGTCGGCGATAACACCCGGAACAAGATGCGCCACGCGATGCGGCACGCTCATCGAAGGCGTCCAGTAGTCGTAACCTTTTGTCGAACCAATGGGCAGCGCCCGACGCACGCCGCGCACGCTCTGGATCAGTTCCACGATGTTCTCCGGCACCCACATGTCGACGGTCGCGCCCATCTGTTCAAGCACCTTCACGTAGCGCGCGAACTGCATCATGTCGCCGTGTCCTTGCTCGCCAGCGACCAACAGCGTCTTGCCTTGCAGCGATTCCCCGCGCCATTCCGGCACGCCTGGAACATTCATGGGCTTGTACTTGCTCGAGCGCCAGCGCACTTCGTGCAGTGCCCAGCCTTCCTTGAAGTTGCCGCGCCGTAACTGCAGCAGCGCGAGATTGTGCAGCGCGTCGGCGTGACCGGGAGCCAATGTCAACGCGTGCCGGTAGTACGGTTCCTCCTCCTCAAAACGACCTTGCGAGCCGATAGCCGCACCCACGCAAACATGAATCTGTGGATCGTCGCGCAAGGTCAACGCCCTGCGATATTGCGCCTCCGCCTCAACGAATTTCCCAAACAGCCCCAGCGTCGTGCCGAGATTCACGTTGGCCTCGAAGTGGTCTGGTTTCAAAGCAAGCGCCCGATGCAAGCTCGCCACCGCTTCGTCGAATCGTTTCAGTTCGCGCAGCGCATTGCCTCCGCCGAAATGGGCTTCGAAGCTGTCAGGATTGCGGCGAAGCACGTCGCGGTATGTGCCCAACGCCTGTTCGTGGCGCTTCGCGGCAGCGAGCGTGGAGCCGAGGTTCAAACGGGCATCGATGAAATCGGGATCTTGAGCAAGCAACGTCTCATACTGTTCGATGGCTTCGTCGAATCGGCCCTGCTTTTGTAGCGCTGTGCCAAGGTTGTTGCGTGCGTTGGAAAACGCCGGATTGATGGCGAGGGCGCGCTCGTAGCACGCCACGGCATGGGGAAGATCGCCCAGCGCCGCCGCCACGAGCCCGCGATTGCTCAAGCACGCGGACCCGTCCAGGGCAAGGCCAAGCGCACGATCCAGCAACTTCGCCGCGTCTTCGTTATCGCCACGTTGATGCAGCAACACACCGAGGTAATGCAGTGCATCGACGTGATCAGGATGTTCTTTGAGAATCGCGCGATAACCACTTTCCGCTTCGGCCATATGGCCAGCCTGATGGTGTTCTAAAGCAACGGCGAGCGGTTCGGAAAGTTGATTCATGGCGGGCGTATTCATCAAAGTGGATAACCTCTCGATGCTATGCGCTGCCCTCCCCTCCGACTATCGGATTGCTCCTATCCCTTGTTTCTCGCGTTGAGGTTATGAGTTTCGCTGATCGGGGGCATCAGTCTTTATCGCCGGGTGAATGGAAGCCAGGCTTGCCGATTTGTTCCGGCGTCTGCGGCACGCGACGGAATCGCGAGGTGTCGTAACCCATTTCGTCCAGGCGGCCGAGCAGTTCGCGATATTTCGCGTCGCCCATGTCCGGCGAGCGCGCGAAGATCCAGCCTAGCTTCTTGCCCGGATAACCGAGGATCGTGTATTGAAAGTCATCGTCGACATAAAGCGTTTGCTGGCTCGCGTAGATCGGCCAGAAAATGCGCACGCTCCATTCGGCGTTATTCGTTCCGGGAACAATGGAATCGGTGAATTGATAATGCTTGAGCGGGGCGTCGAATGAGCCCTTATGCGCGTAATACGAATCGTCGATTTTGCCGTCATCGCGAAGTTTCCATTGCGCGTAACTGCCAACGAAATCGTCTTCGGCGAAATACGGAATGTTCGCGACGATGTACCAGCGTCCCATATAACGCGGCAGATCAACGGATGCGAGCTTGGGCTCCACATTCGCGCGCGGATTGGGGTTTGGAGGGGACGACATACATGCGCCCATTAGCAGCGTGAACAAAACAACGACAACAACGCGCGAATAGCGGGACATGGGGCACCAAGGTATCGATTAAGGGCGGATATGAATGCATACGCATATCCGCCCTGACTGGTTTCATCGATTCATGGGTGCAAATTGCAGGCCCGGCGCTTCAACTTAGATTCAACTTAAATGCGCCGCACCTTCACCTTCTTGCCCTTCACCTTTCCTGCCGACAACTTCTTGACCGCCTGATCCGCAATATCGCGCGCAACCGCCACGTACGTGACCATGTCCGTCACGTTGATCTTGCCGATCTGCGAGCCTTCGAAACCCGCGTCACCCGTCAGCGCGCCCAAGACATCGCCGGGACGAATCTTTTCCTTGCGGCCGCCGAGGATCTGCAGCGTGGCCATGGGCGGTTGAAGATGACCCGGCGTCGCCGGCGTCAGTTCACTCAGCTTGTGCCACTCCACTTCCTTCTTCTGCGCTTGTTCGATCGAACTCACGCGCGCCATCTCATTCATGCTCGCGAGGCTCAGCGCCCAGCCTTCCTGATCCGCGCGGCCAGTGCGGCCAATTCGATGCACGTGGATCTCGGGATCCTGCGTGACATCGACGTTGATCACCGCTTCCAGTTGCGTGATGTCCAACCCGCGCGCGGCGACATCGGTCGCGACCAGCACCGAGCAACTGCGATTGGCGAACTGCACGAGCACCTGATCGCGTTCGCGTTGTTCGAGTTCACCATGCAGCGCGAGTGCGTTAAAACCTTGCGCGACCAGAACGTCGAGCAAGTCGCGGCACTGCTGTTTCGTGTTGCAGAACGCGAGCGTGCTGACCGGCTGATAGTGATCCAGCAACTGGCCGACTGCGTGCAAGCGTTCGTTGTCGTGAACTTCGTAGAAGCGCTGTTTGATCTTCGAATTCGTATGCTGCTCGGTGAGCTTGACTTCCTGCGGCTTGCGCAGGAATTGCTGACTCAGTTTCGCGATGCCCTCCGGATACGTCGCGGAAAACAACAACGTCTGACGATCCTTCGGACATTGCTTGACGACCGCGACGATGTCATCGAAGAAACCCATGTCGAGCATACGGTCGGCTTCATCGAGGACCAGCGTCTTGAGCGCGGTCAACGGCAGCGTGCCGCGTTCAAGGTGATCCATGATCCGGCCCGGCGTTCCCACGGCAATATGGCAGCCATGTTCTAGACTTGCGATCTGCGGACGCATCGGCGAACCGCCGCACAGCGTCAGGATCTTGATGTTGTCCTCCGCGCGCGCGATGCGGCGGATTTCCTGCGTGACCTGGTCGGCGAGTTCGCGCGTCGGGCACAGCACGAGTGCCTGAACGGAGAAAAGCCGCGGATCGATTTTCGCGAGCAGCGGCAACGCGAACGCGGCCGTCTTGCCGCTACCCGTCTTCGCCTGCGCGATGAGATCGTGGCCTGCGAGCGCGATCGGCAGGCTGGCGGCCTGGATTGGGGTCATCGTCAGATAACCGAGTTGTTCGAGGTTCGCCAGCATGGCCGGCGAAAGCGGCAGTGCGCTGAATGAAGTTGGGGTCGTCATGAGCTTATGTTGTTACCTGGCGGCAGGTTTCGGCGGGACCGAATTGTCCTGCTCGTAGGTGATCGTGCCGTCGGGCGCGTCGTGGCGCAGCACTTTGTTGCGCGCGCCGCACATGGGGCAGCGGAACATCAGGCCCTGGCCTTCGTTCTTGATGAGCACGTCGGCGAGTTGCCATTCGGCGCCGCACGGCTGGTTTCGGCAGATAAACATGATTGATTTGAGCGTAATTGATGGGGTTGCGGCGAGAAAAGGGCATCGGCCAAGGCCGGCGCGCGCTGTTTTACGCGCAATTAGAAGCCGAAGTGTACGCGTACACGGCGCAATTGCCTCGTTTTGCAGCATTTTCCCAGGCCTTGCCGTCCTCTTCGCGCGTTCGGGTGGAGTCGATCGGCTAAACTGGCAGCCACTAAAACGATGCGCGGCAACGCCTTCAACCCTACTCCCCGATGCGAATCCTGCACACCTCGGACTGGCACCTTGGCCAGTACTTTCTTGGGCATTCACGCCAGGCTGAACATCAAAAGCTGATTGCGTGGCTGGTCGAGCAAACGGGGATGCACGCGGTCGATTCGGTGCTGATAGCCGGCGATATCTTCGATACCGGCGCACCGCCCAGCTACGCCCGCGAGATGTATTACTCGCTGATTCTGGCGCTGCGCGACGCAGGTGTCGGCTTGACGTTGCTGGCGGGTAATCATGATTCCGTCGCCGTGCTCGAAGAGTCACGCCATTTGCTGACGGCGTTGAATACGGTTGTCATTCCCTCGGTGCAGGACGATCCGAACGAACAGGTGCGTGTGCTTAACACCCGCGACGGCAAGCCTGGCGCGATTGTCTGCGCCATCCCGTTCATCCGTCCACGCGATGTGTTGCAGAGCATCGCGGGACAGAGCGCGCGCGAGAAACAGGAGTCGCTACAAGACGCGATTCACGCGCACTATCAGGCGCTCTTTGCGCTGGCGGAACAAAAGCGCCTGGAGCTTGGCGTGCATTTGCCGATCATCGCGACCGGTCATTTGACGAC
>NZ_JAQGMM010000124.1 GCF_028292365.1 Caballeronia sp. | reverse complement strand
GCCGGCCTCGAACCGCTGACGCTGCAGGCCAAAGAAGGTCTCGCGCTGCTCAACGGCACGCAAGCTTCCACGGCGCTCGCTCTGTACAACATGTTCGCGATCGAGGATCTGTACCGCACGGGGCTGGTGTCGGGCGCGCTGTCGGTGGATGCCGCGATGGGTTCCGTCGTTCCCTTCGATGCCCGCATCCACGCGCTGCGCGGTCATGCCGGCCAGATGGATGCCGCTGCGGCATATCGCACGTTGCTGGAAGGCTCCGGAATCAACTTGTCGCATCAGGATTGCGACAAGGTGCAGGACCCGTACAGCCTGCGTTGCCAGCCTCAGGTCAAGGGCGCGTGCCTCGATCAGATGCGTCATGCGGCCAATGTCCTGCTGATCGAAGCGAATGCCGTCTCGGATAATCCGCTGATTTTCCCGGACACCGGCGAAGTGCTGTCGGGCGGTAACTTTCACGCGGAACCCGTTGCGTTCGCCGCCGATAACCTAGCTATCGCTGCCGCGGAAATTGGTGCACTGGCTGAGCGCCGGATCGCGCTGCTGATCGATGCAACGCTCTCCGGTCTGCCACCGTTTCTCGTACGCGATGGCGGCGTGAATTCGGGTTTCATGATCGCGCATGTGACCGCGGCGGCGCTTGCGTCGGAGAACAAGACCTACGCGCATCCGGCATCCGTCGACTCATTGCCGACATCGGCGAATCAGGAAGATCACGTCTCCATGGCGACGTTCGCGGCGCGCAAGCTGGGTTATATCGCGGAGAACGTAGCGCATATTCTGGCGATCGAATTGCTGGCAGCGGCGCAAGGCGTTGACCTGCGCGCGCCGCATCAAACGAGTCCGTGTCTGCAGCCGGTCATGCAATCAATTCGTTCGGACGTCGAACATTACGCGCTCGATCACTACTTCGCACCGGACATCGTGGCGGTGGCGAAGCAGGTCACAAGCGGAGCGATAGCCGCGTTCTGCCCGCTGCATTTCGCATCGGAAGGGGTGGCTTAAACGTAAACGCGATTGACAGCAGCGGCGATCAACTTTGCCGCTGCATGTTGTCGGCGCTGAACCTGCATCCCAGCCGATACCGCGTTCCCGGATGCACGAAACGCGCAAACGTCACGGCTACGTTGTTCGCCCAGGTCCGTCTCACGAGCGTGAGACACGGCTGGTCCGGACCAATCTCAAGCAGCTTCGCATCCGCGCGCGAGGGCAGCACTGCGTCAACCACATGCTCGACCTCGTGCGCCGGCACGGTATTGAACAGATACTCCGAGGGCCGCACCGTTGCGAAATCCTGCTCGAGAAAATGCGGCGCGACATCGGGGTTCACATAACGGTCTTCAAGCTGCACCGGCACGCCGTTCTCGCGATGCACGCACACCACGTGAAATACCGACGCGCCCGGTGCGAGTCCGAGTGCTGCGGACACGTCACTGGCCGCCGCCTCACGTGCGGCGTGCACGATGGCGTAACCGTACTCGTGTCCGCGTGCGCGAATTTCATCGCCTATGTGCGCGATCATCAGTAACGTGGACTGCGGTTTTTCCTCCGCGATAAACGTCCCCACGCCTGAGAAGCGCGTCAGCACGCCTTGCTCCGTGAGTTCGCGTAACGCCCGGTTGATCGTCATGCGCGACACGCCCAGCTCGCCGACCAGGGTCATCTCCGATGGAATCCGGTCACCGGGCCGCCATTCGCCGGAGAGGATGCGCGTGCGGATATGTTCCTTCACACGCTCGTAGCGCGCGAGCGGCGCAGTGGCGGATGCCGGATTCGAAAGGCTGGTTGTATTCATGTCTCGCTCAGGTGTGGCTCAGGTTTGGTTATATCCCGCTGATTCGGTACTGACGTGAACCGCACTCGCCGACGGTTCATCACGTCGTGCCCAGAACGCGTTCCGGTCGAGATAGTTCTGCAGGAACTGTTTAAGCCTCGGCTGCCGCGCGTTGTGGAACACGTCCTCGGGGGACCCGTGTGCCTCGATTTTGCCATGATCGATGAAGACGACCGTATCCGCGACTTGCGCCGCAAAGCCCATTTCATGCGTGACGATCACCATCGTCATGCCATCGTTCGCAAGGTTCTTCATCACTTGCAGCACTTCGCCGACCAGCTCGGGGTCGAGTGCGGACGTGGGTTCGTCGAATAGCATGATGTGCGGTTCCATCGCCAGCGCCCGAGCAATTGCTACACGTTGCTGCTGCCCGCCGGAGAGCCGCGCCGGATGATTGTCGGCGCGGTCGGCGAGACCGACCTTGTCGAGCATGGCCAGTGCCCGCTTGCGAGCCTCGGCCTTGGGGAGCTTGCGCACGCGCACCAGCGCCTCGGCCACGTTCTCCACGGCCGTCATATGAGGCCATAGGTTGAACTGCTGGAACACCATGCCCACGTTGCGCCGCACGCGGTTGATTTCGGCTTGCGGCGCCCGCACGCGCCGGCCGTTGCGATCGGTGACATAGCCGATCAATTCGCCTTCAATATAGATCTCGCCTTCGCTGTATTCCTCGAGGAACGCGAGCGAACGCAGCAGGGTGCTTTTCCCCGAACCCGACGGGCCAATGATGCAAGTCACCTCCGACTTGCGCACGGCGAGCGAAACGTCGTCGAGCACTTTCAGCGCGCCGAAATGCTTGCCGACATGCCGCGCATCGACAAGATATTCGGCGGGCGTCAGCGTGTTGCCAGAATTGGGTTTCTTCATGATTCCGCTCAGTTTGATGGGACGCAATGCGCGTCACCGCGTGAGGAAACGGCCTACGCGGATCTCGACCCACTGTCCGGCTCGCGACGCCACTTCCACGAGCACGAGATAACACACGCACAGCGCGAGCAGGGTTTCGACGAACGCAAACCGCTCCGAGCCAATACCGGTCAGCACGAATGTCAGCTCCGGCACGGTGACGACGGATAGCACCGCGGTTTCCTTGCTCAACACGATGATCAGGTTGGTCAGCGCCGGCACGATGATGACGAGCATCTGCGGTAACTGAACGCGCATGATGACTTGCAGCCGCGTGAAGCCGAGGCACTCGGCCGCTTCTATGTGACCGCGCGGCACCGACGTAAAGCCGGAGCGGAATGCCTCTGCAAAATAGGCGCTGCCATAGAGTCCCAGTCCAACAATGCCGGCTGTCAGTGGCTCAAGCGAAAGCCCAAGTGAAGGTCCACCGTAGTACAGCACGAAAAGCTGCACGAGAAACGGTGTGCCCCGGAACACTTCTATGTAAGCACGCAAGAATCCGCGCACCCATTTGCCGCAGAAAATCTGCAACAACGCGACGGCGAAACCGATCGCCATGCCGATCAACACGCCGCCAATCCACACGGCAATGGTGATCGCAAACCCCTCAGCGAGAGCGGGAAGGGAGTCGGTCAGGACCGTGGGATCGAATTGAATGGCCATGGGGTGTGTCTGCCTATGCCCGTTCCATACGGCGTTCTGCGCGATGCCCGGCCAGCGACAACGCCCCGTTGATGACCAGGTACACCAGCCCGGCGGCAACATACGCCTCCAGCGGCCGATACGTGCTGGCGGCAATATTCTGCGCGGTGCGCGTGATATCGGCGACACCCACCACTGAAATCAGCGACGACGCTTTCACCAGCATGACCATCTCATTGACGAGCGAGGGCATTGTCGTGCGCAGCGCCTGAGGTACCTGAATGCGCAGCACGGCATGCAGGCGCGATAAGCCGAGCAACTGCGCCGCTTCGAGTTGCCCATGCGGAATGCCGATAAATCCACCCCGCAGGATCTCGGCGAGATAGGCGGCTTCGCATAGCGAAACGGCCGCAGCGGCAGCGACCAGCGGCGGCACGTTGATGCCGATGAAGGGCAGGAAATAATAAGTAAGCAGAAGCTGCACGAGCAAGGGCACGCCGCGAAAGAAGCCGACATACGCGCCGCCCAGCTTTGAGACGAAGAGGTTCTTCGAGAGCCGTGCGCTGCACACTGCGATCGCAATAATGAAGCCGGCCGCGAGCCCGACGAGCGAAATCAGGACCGTGGCTTGCGCGGCCTTGATCAGGTACGGAAGGGCATCGAGCAACGCGTGAAGGCTGAACATGGGCTGTCCGGCAAGGAGCAAGGCGCTAAGGCGCCTTGCAGGGCATCAATGGTCCGCTGATCCGGCAGTTCAACAAGTTCAATAGTTAGGCGAAGGCATGGTGGTGGGCGTGTCCATGGTGACGCCGAACCACTTCTTCTGCAGCGCCGCAAGACGGCCGTCGCCGTGCATCTTGACGATCGCCTGATTGATCGCGTCGAGAAGCGGCTTGCTGTCCGCGTCCTTGCGGCCGAGATAAGCGAAATACACCTTCGTGCCGAACGGCGGTTGCACGACCGCGAAGGTGTCCGGACGCTGGCGTGCGACGTACGCGATGTTCGGCAACGAATTGCCCACGGCAACAATCCGGCCGGCGGCGAGGTCGGCATAGGCCTGGTTGTTGTCGATGTATTCACGCACGCTCGTCTTGCCCGGCAGCGTGGCAACGTACTGCTTCAACTGGTCGAGCTGAGCGGTGGCCTTGCCGCCGCCAACCGTCTTGCCGGCAACGTCGGCGTTTGTCTTGATGCTGGTGTCGTTGGCACGTTTGAGCAACGCAACCGTGCCGTCGGCAATCGGCAGGGTGAATTCGTAACGCTCCATGCGCGCCTTGGTGATCGTTACCGGGCCGCTGACAATATCGAACTTGCCGGCTTCAAGTCCAGGCAGCACGCTTGGCCAAGGCAGGTCGATGGAGCGTACTTTCACCCCCATCTCCTTTGACAACTCAGCGAAGAAGTCCTTATTAAAGCCTTGTTGCTGACCGTTTTCCAGGAAGTCGAACGGTGCAAACTGCATCTCGGTTCCGACGACCAGTTCGCCAGCCTTCTTGACTTTCGCCAACTGGTCTTCCGCGTGCGCCGAAACCGCTGTCGCGACCAGCGCGGCCACGAGCAGACGACCCTTCCACTTCGAGAAAAAATTCATTGTTGAACTCCCCTGGTTAAAAGTGCACCCGGCTTTGGCAAAGGTGCGAACCGGTGCGCCGACCTGCTGTGGTGCGATTCAGTATATACCGTCAATTTGCATTGCCAAGCGTGTCAAAAATACTTCTGAGCGCACTATTTCAAGGCTTACCAACTTCGCGAAAACGCCGGGTTGCGTTCGGCGAATTGGCGGTATATACAGACACTTGATCTGGATTTCAGCAAGCGCTCACGGCTTATCTGCGGACGCTTGCGGCCCGGTCCCGGCAGTGCTTCGCCAGTTGTATCGGGTCTCGCGCAGACCTTGCTCGCCGAGGCGCAGTGAAACCGTTTTTGGGTCGGCCGTGCGTCTTGTGCCGGTTCGGCATGATGTCCGTCACAAACGTGCAGGGGCTCGTTCGGCCGGTACGGTATAGACGGCGATGAAACTTCGGAGCACCTGGATGACCTCTACTTCTCACATCCCTATCGTCGATCTGGCGGCGGTTCGTGCGTTGGATCCCGTCGGCTTGCGTGAAGCCGCCGCCGCGATCCGCGACGCGTGCACGAGCATCGGCTTCTTCTACGTCAGCAATCACGGCGTGCCAACCGATGTGCTCGAAAGCGCGGTGAAAGCGGCGCGCGAATTCTTCGCCTATCCGGTTGAGGTGAAGCGGCGTGTCGCGGTGAATCATCGGCACCGCGGCTTTAATGCGCTGGGCGATGCAGTCATGTATCAGGCCACCAAACCTGACTACAAGGAATTTTTCAGCATTGGACTGGAGCTGCCGGAAGACGATCCAAGCGTGCTCGCAGGCGAAGCGCTGCGCGGTCCGAATAACTGGCCCGACTTCATGCCTTCGCTGCAACCGGCGCTTTATCCGTACTACGAATCTATGGGCGCATGCGGTGCGGATTTGTTGCGCGCGGTCGCGGTGAGCCTGGATATCGACGAAATGTTTTTCGTAAGCAAATACACGAAGCGCATGCAGCGCACGCAGATGGTCTATTACCCGCCGCAAGCACCCAAGTCGGACGCGGATCAGTTCGGCGTGGCGCCGCATACGGACTACGGGTGCATCACGCTGCTGTGGCAGGACAACGTGGGTGGTTTGCAGGTGAAGGAGCTTGCAACCGATAGCTGGATTGATGCGCCGCCCATTCCGGGTACGCTGGTGGTGAACGTCGGCGATCTGCTTGCGCGCTGGTCGAACGATCGCTTTCGTTCGACGCTGCATCGCGTGATCAATCGATCGGGCCAGGAACGTTATTCGATCGCGACCTTCTACGATCCGACTTATGGCGCAAGCGTGGATCCGCGTGATCTTGGTCTTGAGACCATGCAGCCGCTGTATGAACCGGTGGCTGCGGGCGACTACATCCTGGGGCGGATCAACGATTCAATGGGTTATAGAAAGAAGCGCGCGAATGGCTGAGAACGCAATGAACGGCATAGTAAAAAAGTTGATTGATGCACTTGGCACCGAGTCCGTGCGTTTCGGCGATGCCATTGAACCGCGCTATCTCGGCGACTGGAGCGGGCGCTCGCCGGTGCCGCCGTTAGCGGTCGTGCTGCCGCGTTCAACCGACGAAGTGGCAACCCTGCTGCGCTTGTGCAATGAAGCCCGTCAGAGCGTTGTCCCGCAGGGCGGCATGACCGGGCTGGCGGGCGGCGCCATTCCTTCCGGCGGCGATATCTGCGTCTCGCTTGAACGACTGGTGGGCATCGAAGAGGTTGATCGTGCAGCGGCGACCATGACGGTGCTTGCCGGTACCACATTGCAAACCGTGCAGGACGCCGCGCAGGAAGCGGGTTTTGAATTTGCGCTCGACCTCGGTGCGCGCGGCTCGTGTCAGATCGGCGGCAACCTCGCCACGAACGCGGGCGGCGTGCGCGTGCTGCAGTCGGGCACTGCTCGGGACCAGGTGCTCGGACTCGAAGTCGTGCTTGCCGACGGCAGCGTGCTCAGTTCAATGAACAAGATGGTCAAGAACAATACGGGCTACGACCTGCGCAACCTGTTTATCGGTTCAGAGGGAACGCTTGGAGTGATCACGCGTGCGGTATTACGTTTGAAGCCACGCCGCGCCGCGCGCAACACCGCGCTGTGCGCACTGAAGGATTACGACGATGCGGTCGCGTTGCTGCGCTCGTTGCAAGCCACTTTCGGCGATGAAATCGGCGCGTTCGAAATCATGTGGCCGGAGTTCTACGACTTTGGTGTCAGGCTGACACGCTCCCGGCAGTCGCCGCTTGGCCAGGCGTATCCGCTTTATGCGTTGATCGAACAGGCCGGGTTCTCGGACGATCACGGCGAACGGTTTGCCGCGGCGCTTAACGCACAGCTTGAGGCGGGCGTGGTACTGGACGCGGTTGTTGCGCAGTCGCAGGCGGCGACTCAGGCGTTGTGGGCGATTCGCGAGGCAACGGCTGAGTTGCCGGTGAAGATGGAGCCGATCAATTTCGACGTGAGCTTGCCCATAGGCGAAATCGGTCATTTCGTCGATGCGTGCCGCAAGGACTTCGCTGCACGCTGGCCGACGCATTATGGTTTGTATTTCGGCCACATTGGTGACTCGAACCTGCATGTCACGCTCGATGCACGTTCAATTCCCGGCGTGACAGTGGAAGAGGTCGATCGTGCGTTGTACGGCATGGTTCGCGACTATAGCGGTTCGATATCGGCGGAACATGGGATTGGTGTGCTTAAACGGCCGTTCCTGGGCTACTCGCGTAGCCCCGCCGAGCTCGCTTGCATGCACGCGATCAAGCATGCACTCGATCCTCACGGCATCCTCAATCCGGGAAAGGTGCTGCCTGAGATGCTGCCTGAGGTGCTGTCCGCCGTGGAACAAGGAACTCAATGAGCGTAACCGCTTTTATAGAAAGCTTGCGTGCAGACGTGCGCGGCTTGCCTGCTTACAACGCGGGGTTGTCGGGGGAATTCGTGCGGGCGCGTTATGGCGTCTCGCATGTCGCCAAGCTCGGCAGCAATGAAAATCCACGTGGCGCCAGCGCGGCCGTGCTTGCGCATCTTGCAGAATCCACCACGGCCGGAACGCTCGCGCTTTATCCCGATCCTTCATGCAGTGCGTTGCGTGCGCTGATTGCTGAGCGGCTCGCGGTCGATCCCGAGCAGTTGTTGTTCGGTAACGGCTCCGAGGACTTGCTCGCCATTGCGGCCCACACATTCCTCGCACCCGGTGACGAAGTGATCACCGTGATCCCCTCGTTTGGCTTGCACATCATCTATCCGCAGAGCGTGGGTGCGAAGGTGGTCACTGTGCCGATGCGGTCTGACTTCGAATTCGATGTCGACGCACTGGTCGCGGCCATTTCGCCGCGTACACGCATGTTGATTATTAGTAATCCTAGTAATCCGGTCGGCTGCGCAATGGATGTGAATGAAATGAGTCGGCTATTGAACGCAGTGTCGCCGGGGACGCTGGTGCTTTGGGACGAGGCGTATTTCGAATACGCCTGCGATGAAGCCGGTTATCCGGACAGTCTCGCGGTGCTGCGTGAATCAGGCTTGCCGTGGTTGTTGCTACGCACCTTTTCAAAGGCGTATGGATTAGCGGCGCTTCGGGTGGGATACGGCGTGGCGTCGGCGCCGGAACTCGCTGGACTGATGAATCGTGTCCGTACGCCGTTCAATATCAACCAGATTGCGCAGCAGGCGGCAGCCGTCGCATTTGGCGATCAGGCGCATGTTGCGGCTAGCGTGAAAGATGCCCGCTCCGGCCGCGAATGGATGCGCGCTGCGTTGATCATGCTGGGTGTGAATCCGGCCCGTTCGCGAGCAAATTTCCTGTTCTTCGATTGCGGGGAGGACGCGGCCAAGCTCGCTGGCCGGATGCTGGAGGATGGGGTGATTGTGAAGCCGTGGCGCGAGCCGGGTTATGAAAACTGCATGCGAGTGAGTGTTGGGAACGCTGCGGATAATGCTTTGTTTATCAGGTCGTTCGAACGGCGACGGGGCGGGTAACAGGTTAGCGGGATTCGCGGCGCCTCAAAACCTACTCCACGTTCTCTTCCAGTTGCGCTTGGGACCTGCTGCAAGCCGGCTCGGTCACAGACGCGGTAACTCGCTGGCACTTCTGACATCGAAATACGCATAAGCCGGCAAGGATGGGCCTAAACTAAAAGGTCAGACCTCAACTAGCGAGAAGACCATGCGCTCCCTGCTGCTCGCGCTCTCCCTCTTCCTTTCACTGGCGAGTTTCGCTCCCCATGGGGCCGCGCAACAGGCGCCGTTATACGAGCAATCCGGTGACTTCATCGCTACCGGCTTTCGCTTCGAAGACGGCGCTTCGCTACCTCAGGTCAAGCTACATTACGTCACCCTCGGCGTACCCCACTGC
>NZ_JAQGMM010000105.1 GCF_028292365.1 Caballeronia sp. | reverse complement strand
GGTACCCGGCAGCGCACGCCGTGGCATCAGGACCAGCCTTACTACAACATCACCGGCCGCGACAACGTCAGCATGTGGATTCCGGTTGATCCCGTTTCGCAAGAGTCACGGCTGGAGTTTGTTGCGGCCTCGCATCTCGGGCCGTGGCTGATGCCGCGTACGTTCGTGGACAATCAGGCGAAGTGGTTTCCCGAAGGCAGTCTCACGGACCTGCCGGATATTGAGGCCGACCGGGGTGCGTATCCGATCATCGGTTGGGCGCTCGAACCGGGGGATATGGTCTGCTTCAACATGCTGACGCTACACGCGTCGGGTGGCGTCAGCGGGCAGACACGGCGGCGTGCGTTCTCGGTTCGTTTTATTGGCGACGATGTTCGGCATGCGCCGCGCCGTTGGCATACTTCGCCCGAATTTCCGGGTCTCGCAAAGACGCTGGCTGAAGGAGCGCCGATGGAACATCCGCTTTTTCCGGTTGTTTGGAATGGGGCTTAGCGGGTGATATCGCGATCACGCAGTGAGTGATGGTGGATCGCGATAGGAGCGGGGAACGGCAATGAAAGTTCGTCGGAGTTTCCCCAGACGCTGGAGTCAATAAATACGTCGATTTCGAACGCGTCTTTGCGCTAGCTTGCTATCGAGAGCGCCGTCGTTTTGTCAGTGCCGCTTTTAGGCGACGCTCGGTCCGGCGCATGACCGCGTCGCGAATCCCCGCGCGAGTTCTTCGATTTCATCGAGCAACCGCTTTGCCGATAGGTGCACTTAGCACCTATTTCCCCGAGATTTCGCCTCCACAACCCACCGCAGAACCTTGGCCACGCCTCGTGCAAGGATCAGGCAAGGCGTGCTCATCGCATTGGCCGTTGGCTTCCGTCACGCCTCGCCAACATCTGCGCTCATCGTCGAATTCCGCCCGTTGCTCATTTGTTTTTCATCCGTTTCTCATTCCGTTCCAAGCCTCGACAATTCTTTCAGAATATCTTCAATCATTATTTTTATAGAGATATTTAGTAATATTTCAGATAGCATTTTGTCGGCTTAATTTGGACTAAACATTCCCCCAGATTAAAGCATCCCCGGCCGCTGTTCCCGGTCATAAAAATTCGACAATAAAAGGACTTGTAGAAAGCACGATGAAAAGCAACCCCTACTTCACACTTGCAGCGGCAATATCCGCCTCCACGCTTCTGCTAGCGTCCTGCGGCGGTGATTCAGACAAGCAGCAGTCTGCCTCCCCAACCCCCACGCAGGACTCGAGTTGTCTCGCGGTGAACAGCAGCGGGTCGAGCGTCATCATTGGCTCGAATCTGCCGGGCGACCCCTCGCTCCCTGAAGCTGCTTCGGGCTATCGCACAGGTCTGAAGCCCGTGTACGCGAAGACCTATATGGTCACAACTTCGAATGCGTATGCGAGCGCCGCGGGTTGCGCCGTGCTCAAGCAAGGCGGGACCGCGGCCGACGCAGCGGTTGCTGTGCAAGCGGTGCTGGGCCTGACCGTTCCCGAAGCAACAGGGCTTGGGTCAGGAGGCGTGTTGATGTATTACGACGCATCGAAAAAGACGGTGCAGGCGTACGACGGCCGCGAGTCGGCACCGAGCGCGGCGACAGAAAACTATCTTCGTTATGTCGACGATACAAACGACCGTTCCGCACCGCAGCCAAGCGCGCGTGCGAGCGGTCGCTCAATCGGCACCATAGGTGTACCGCGTCTCATTGAGGCGCTGCAGCGGGATCACGGCAAGCTTGCGTGGAAGGACCTGTTTGGCGACGCGATCTCGCTCTCGACCAATGGTTTTCCAATCGGTGGACGGCTTGCTGGCGCAATTGCATCGAACGCAAGCAGCCTGAAACGCGACCCCGAAGCCGCTGCTTACTTTCTTAACGCGGACGGCTCGCCCAAGGCATTGGGCACGCTGCTGAAAAATCCGGCTTACGCCAATACGCTGAAGGCGATGGCAAGCAGCGGCGCCAACGCGCTGTATTCCGGCCAGATCGCACAGGACATCGTGGCGAAGATTGCGACGACCACCGGCGCGGACGGCTCGGTAATCACCCCGGGCAAAACGACGCTCGCCGATCTCGCGAACTATCAGGCGAAACAGCGCGATCCCATTTGCACGACGTATCGGAGCTACTGGATTTGTGGCATGCCGCCGCCGTCGTCCGGCGGAATTGCAGTGGCGTCCGCACTGGGCATTCTTGAGAATTTTAATCTTCAACAGCAAAAACCAACGGCAATCGATCTCGAAGGCGGCAAGCCTACGGTTCAGGGTGTTCATCTGATTACCGAAGCCGAACGGATGGCGTATGCGGACCGCGACAAGTATGTGGCCGATACCGATTTCATTGCGCCGCCGAATGGCACCTGGAACACGTTGCTCAACAAGCCGTATTTGCAGAGCAGGGCGGCCCTGATCAACGTCAACAAGAGCATGGGTACGGCTGCTGCCGGCAACTTCGGCGCGGTTCCGCTTGGTGTGGATAAAACGCTGATCGAGCACGGCACGAACCAGTTCACCATTGTGGACGGCAGCGGCAACGTGGTGACGGCCACCACCACGGTTGAGTCGAGCATGGGTTCGTTCCACATGACGAACGGCTTCCTGCTGAACAACCAGCTCACGGATTTCTCCGCGAATCCGACCGATACCACCGGCGCTCCGGTTGCGAATCGCGTGCAGCCTGGCAAGAGGCCGCGCAGTTCGATGGCGCCTACATTAGTCTTTAAGATCGCTGCCGATGGGTCGAAAGGCGACTTCGTGATGGCAACAGGTTCACCCGGCGGCGGCACGATCCCGCAGTACGTCGTCAAGACGATCGTTGGTGTGCTTGACTGGGGACTGGACGCGCAGCAATCCGCGAATCTGGTCGATTTCGGCGCGAGCAATAGCCCGGTCACGACCCTCGGCGGCGAGCATCCGAACATCAACAGTTCGAATGGTGGCGCGAACGATCCCTTGCTGACGGGACTTGTTGCTTTGGGTCACACCGTTTCCACGGCAGCTCAGGCGAGTGGTGTCAATACGATCCTTCGAACGGGGCTTAATCAGTCGAACGTCCTGCAGGGTGGCACGGATCCGCGCCGAGAGGGAGTAGTGTTGGGTGATACTTTCGCCCCTTAAGGAGCGAGCCGGAGTAGTGGGGCTGGTGATAACAACCGGTCCCGCTCGGCCATTTTGGCGGATAGAGCGATCTCGGCGTCCCGCCAGTCACTGATCCCGCGCTTGACCGAAGCTTGTCGGTGGTTGGTCGGCCTCGAACCGTCTGATTTCAGCGAACGTTTTTTTCGGGCGAAGAAGATTTCCGCAGCAGAACGAACAGTTCGGCGAAATCGCGAACTGCGCGGGGAGATACTAGTTCGCCCGTGATGAACGCGACGGGAAGCACCCCCGCCCTGGCGAAATGCTGCCCGATCTGTTCGGCAACCTCGATACCGGTTGGTCCGACGCGCAGCCGTCCCGCGTTGGGCCACTAGCGCAGGAAACGCGACTGCACCAGCCGGAACGTTCGGGTCATCGATCGTCCCAACGATTGCATACCGAATCGTTTCATTTCCAGCCGCAAACCGGCTGCCAAAAAAGTGTCTCGTGGCGATATGCGCGGAAGCGCACAGAGAGATTTGGGCGGGGGGTCATACTCTGTTCGCTACCGCACAAACGTCTTCACCTGAGTTACACGAACAGGTTTTCTGCAAACCCTTCATAAGTCCCAGTTCCGCTAGCAATCGGGGAATGACCCCTCGCAACGCCAGATTGACATGGGGAAGCTACGCTGCCGCGCGCAAAGCAGCGTTGACACACGCTTACGCAATCAGGTGCCACCGATGCGTCTCCAAGCCATCAGCTATGCCTTGATTCTTGCCTGCGGGTGCGTGGCAGCCGGCGATGCACTTGCCGCCGATGCCGCCGGCGTCGTCAAGACCGTCAAGGGCACGGTACGGGTCGAGCGGGCGGGAGCAAGTTCGGGCGCGGCCATTGGCAGTGAGGTGTACGGCAGCGATCGCATAGTGACCGGTCCGGAATCCTCAGTGGGCATCACGCTGCGTGACGATACCCAACTTTCCGCCGGCGCCAATTCCATCCTCGAGCTCAACAAATTTGCGTTCAATACCACGACCTATGACGGGGTGCTCGATGCGTCGATCAAACGCGGTTCCCTGGCAGTGATCTCCGGAAAGCTGGCGAAGGCGAATCCGGATGCCGTCCGTTTCAGCACGCCGACAACCACGCTGGGCGTGCGCGGTACCGCGTTTATTATCGAAGTCGGCGGTAACGGGGAGAGTGCCCGGTGAAGGCCGCAATCCGACGTCACGGGCGAGCATTTGCAGCGGTATTCGTCACGCTGGTTTTCCTGTCCGCGTGCAGCACGCCCCCGGACAAGATTATTTTATTGCCGGATCCGGAGGGGAAGGTCGGAGCCGTCATTGTCCACAGCGCCACCGGACAGCAAACCATCAACAAGGCTTACGCCGGGGTCGATGTCACTCAGGGCGGCGCTATCGAAAAAACGATGGACAGCCAATCCAGTGTGGAGACGCGATATAGCCAACTACTCGCGGCCCGGCCTCCGCGTCCCAGGACATTTACGATTTTCTTTCTCTTCGACTCGGCCACCGACCTGGCTCCGGAATCGCTCGCCACGGTTAAAGAGTTAAAAGCGGTGCTGGCGACCTGGCCTGCGCCACAGCTCGTGGTAGTCGGTCACACTGATCTGGCCGGCTCCCAGGATTTCGATGACAACCTGTCCAAGCGGCGAGCGCAGACAGTTGCAGCGTTCCTGATCAAGCAAGGCATTTCCGCCCAACAGATAGAGACCGCCGCACGAGGCAAGCGCGAGCCACTGGTCCGCACCGCAGATGGTGTTCCCAATCGCATGAACCGGCGCGTGGTCATCACCATCCAATGATCCGCGCAGTCATCGACGGTGAACGGCCTTTCCCTTGATGAAACGCTACTACGACCTATGGCATGCCCGGATCAAGAGTCTGGTTAAGGCGGCCCAGGGACGTCCGGTGGCGCTGATGGTGTTGTTCGGCCTGAGCCTGGTCAACCTGTCCAGCGAATGGCCTAGCGACATTGCGCGTCCGGCTTTCGTCGCCGAGCTTGACGATGCGCTTCCTGATTCCTTCAAAACGGCTCGACAACTTCTGTTCGATCAGTATCAACGTCGCTTCCCGCGAGTTCCGACCGCGCAGCCCGTAACCATTGTCGAGATTGATGACGCGACACTGGCAGCCATCGGGCAATGGCCCTGGCCGCGGAATCGACTCGCGAGCCTGATCGATGCCATTGCGGCACTGAAACCGCTGGCTATCGGTCTCGACATTTACATGCCGGAGCCGGATCAGACCTCCCCCGACAAGGTGGCCGGCAATCTGCCGGAAACGGCTGCGGCTCTCGCTGCCGGCTTGCGGGCGCTTCCCAGTCATGAAGCCATTCTTGCCAGTTCGTTGCGCGCAGCGCCGACCATACTGGGTGCTGCGGCTCTCGATCATCCGACCTTCGCTGCGAGTACTGATATGCGAAGCGCTCCGATCCTCGTGCATGGCACCGATCCGCTTGGGCGCGTGCAACGGTTCGACTATGTGCTCGCCAGCCTGCCGGAATTGCAGGCGGCGGCCCACGGGCAGGCGATGCTGAGCGTGGCGCTCGAACAAGGCGTGGTCCGGCATATTCCCCTCATCATGGGATTGGGCGAGAAACTGGTCCCCGGTCTGCCGATGGAGATGTTCCGCGTCGCCACGGGATCATCGGCGATAGCTGTCTTTGCCGACACATCGGGCGTGCAGTCGGTGGGTATCGCGGATGTGCAGGTGCCTACGCAGCCCGGCGGCGATATCTGGTTGCATTTCGCGTCTATTCGATCGTCGCTGAGCCGCTATGTATCGGCACGCGAAATCCTGCAGGGAACAGTCGATCCGGAACGGTTCCGGAATAAGTTGGTGTTGGTCGGACTGACGGGTACCGGGGTGACTGATATGCGCACGACCGCGTTGGGGGAGCTGGTGCCGGGGATTGAGATTCAGGCGCAGGTTATTGAAACTATTTTTGAGGGACGGTTTCTGCGGCGTCCGACTTGGCTGAAGTGGGCGGAAAGTGGGTTTATTATTATGTTTGGATTACTGATCATTTGGTATGTGCCTCGGACGCAATCGAGGTTTGCGGTGTTCTTAAGAGCTGTGCCTAAGGGTTCTACGATTTTGGGGGTGTTGCTGCATTTGCTGAATCTTTTATGTTGCTTCTTTATCTTCATTCGCTTCGGATTGCTGGTCGATGCAGCATCGATTTTTATTATTTTGTCGGCGGTGATGGGGTGTTTTTTTGCGCCTGCGTTGCTGCATGTTGGGGAAAGGGGGAGAACGGAGACGGGGCGGGCGAAGGGGGGTGAAGAGGATGGCGATCGCACCGGCAAGGCGTCAGGGCCTTGAGGCAGGGGTCGCGCGAATGGCCGCTCCGATCGGACGCTCGCTACGCACGATTTCAACGTCCCTTCTGCCCCGAAGTTGTTAGCAATCCTGGATTCAGTGCGCCGTTACGCGCCGACCTGATGCACATCGAAGCCGCGCCGCTGCCTGGCAGCGGGCCGCAAACCGCCAGCCAGTTCCAAGGCTGGCGTAACTCATTCCCTCGCATCAGGGTTGGCGTTTGCCGCTGCCACCAGCGGGTTTGCCAGCCGGCTTACGTGAACTAGCAACTGGCTTGCTGGCGGGTTTGCTGCGTGGCTTTTGCACGCTGAATGGGTTGCCGCTGGAGAAGCTTGTGCCTTTACCTTCGGCCACAGCGCGCTGAACCGCAGGTTTGCGATCATTTTCGCCACTTTGCGGGCGCAGTTTTTTGCTGAGCACCTGCGTGGCGCCCGGCGCAGCGGGTGGCATTTCCAGCATTTTCGGCTTCTTGGGCTTTTTGGGTTTCTTGATGATCTGGCCCGTCGCGCTAGTTTGCGGCACGCGGTGTTCGGCTTCGAAACCCGCCTCTTCTTCACGGGGCAGCGTTTGCCGGATCAGCGCTTCAATCGCGGCCAGTTGCGGCGCTTCATCGGCACACACAAGGGACACTGCCACGCCGCTGGCGCCCGCGCGACCGGTACGGCCAATACGGTGCACATAGTCTTGCGCCACGATCGGCAGATCAACGTTGATCACGAGCGGCAGGTCGTCGATATCCAGCCCGCGCGCAGCTACATCGGTGGCTACCAGCATATGTACTTCGCCCGTCTTGAAGCGCTCCAGCGCGCGCAGGCGCGCGGGTTGCGGTTTGTCGCCGTGGATGGTGTCGACCGAATAGCCCGCTTCATCCAGCATGGCCGCCAGGTAATCCACGCCATTGCGGGTTTTGACGAACACCAGCGCGTGCTCCCAGCTGTTCTGAGCCACAAGGTGCATGAAGAGGTCAGGCTTGTTCTTTTTATCCACCGGCACCACCCACTGCTTGATCTTGCTGGCGGTGGCATTGGGCGAGCCGACGCTGATATTGACCGGGTCGCGGAGAATGGCCGCCGCCATGGCGCGGATATCATCGGTAAACGTGGCAGAGAACAGCAGGGTCTGGCGCCGAGCGGGCAAGGCAGCAAAGACGGCGTTGAGTTCGCGCGAAAAGCCGAGATCCAGCATGCGGTCGGCTTCATCCAGCACGAGCGTTTGTACCTGATCGAACTGCACTGCGTTCTGGCGATTGAGATCCAGCAAACGTCCCGGCGTGGCAACGAGCACATCCACGCCTTTGCGCAACGTCATCATCTGCGGGTTGATACTCACACCGCCGTAGGCGGCCAGCATTCGTAAGTCGAGGCCTTTGCCGTAATCGATAAAGCTTTGCAGCACTTGTTCGGCCAGTTCACGCGTGGGCACCAGCACCAGAACACGCGCGCGGTTGCTGGACACCGCCGGGCCGTGTTCCACCAGCCGTTGCAACAGCGGCAACGCAAAACCCGCCGTTTTGCCAGTGCCGGTCTGTGCCGCAGCCATGACGTCCTTGCCACTGAGAACAGCAGGGATCGCCTTGGCCTGCACCGGCGTGGGTGTCTGGTAATTGAGATCCTCCACATTACGCAGCAAGGGATCGATCAGGCCAAGCGAGGCAAAAGACATTGCCGTATTCCGGGTTAAAGCGCAATTCTAGCGGTTACCGCCTGATTGCGCCGCGCGGATCAATGGTCAAAAAGATCGACGGACGACGCCGCTTCGACTCCTGAGCTATTTGAGGCTGCGTGTGGCCGTCTCGGACAAGCTGATGAGCGGGCAACGGTCAGCGATTCTCAGGCATCACCTGCAACAGCGGCTCCGGTGTCAGCGCGACTTCTCCTGTAAAGGGCCGATCGTGGGAGAGGATGAGCAAAAAGGTGGTGGCGAGTGCCGCCGAAAACAGACCGATTGCCACGGCAGATGTCAGCCGGTTGTCGCAATGAACGAACGCGATGGCGAACAGCAGGCACACCGCCAGAAACGCCAGGCATAACCATTTGACACCGTTCACTTCGCTGCGACTGATCAGGATACGCTCGCGACGCACTTCGAGTGCATGCTCCAGGGACGCCGCGACCTCGCGCTGCGCCGTCTGCTGTCCGGGCGTAACGACTGGCAGGGATAGCGTGAACTTCAGTGCGTTGTTCAGCGTGGGAGGACTAACGTTAAGTGTGACGGCTCCCTTCGCCACGAGCGGCCATTCAGTCGTCGCGGTGTACTGGATGTAGTCTCGGACCATCCTTCGCAGTTCGGTCTGGGCTTCGACTGGCAAAACGGCAGACATGACAACAACCGATCGCAGCGCACTCGCTTCAGTGGCGACCGCGACATTGGCGCGCGCTGTATCGCTCCAGACCTGCGAGGCCGTGAAGGCGATAAATAAGCCGAATATGATACCGAGTGGAGAAAGCAGGCCGGGCGAAATTGCCTTGAATGATCGCCCATATCGACCGGCAGCAAGCCATCCGGTGACGAAATGGATGATCGCGCCCACGAGAAATATCGCACCGAAAGTGACAAGTGCCATCAACCATAACGGCAGCTCATGTACCCATGTACTCATCATTGTGGTTGCGCAGTGCGCAGTCCGAACGGGATATTCCTGGTGGGTCGGGGAGTCCAAACCCCTCAACCAGACCACGAAGCTCCATCGGTAGTCTGTGCGCTCGACCACGTTGCGCCGTGATGGCCGAACAACCTATAACCTACCCGGTGGGCGGGGTGGACCAACCCATTAGTGGTGTTGCGACACAACCACTTGAGGAGCGGAGGCCACGCGTGAACTGGCGGCGGCCCATTGGACAGCCGAAAAGAAGGAGGGCTACGCCACAAGTCACATATTCGCAGTCCACCGCAAACGAAAGATCAAGGAGAGGGCCCCACTGGCCGCCCAGTTCATCGACTCATGCCCTACATCCCCTCCGACTTGTGAGCCACCCCCAAATAAAAGATCATAATCAGACGCGCCGCATCCGCCGCTCCCTTCCCATCCAAGAGGATCGCAAGATCTTGGCAACGCCTCCAACTCCCCGCATCTCCCAGAAGGATCTCAACCAGCTAATGACGCTGCTGGAGATCCAGGTGATCTCCCTGTCCGAATGCCTCGTCAGCCCGGGGTTCGTCCTCGATCTGGACGGCAACACAGCGCCGGGCATTCACTACATTCTGTCGGGACAAGGCAAGCTCCACATTCGAGGATCCGATCCAGTCGATCTCGCGCCCCACACCCTGCTGATCATCCCGCCAAACCACCCGATGAAACTGGAAGTGCCCACCCAGGAAGCTGACATCGTCCCAACGACCATCGTCGGGAGCGAACACAAGAAGGTAGTCGATTCCATCAACCGTTTTCGTGCAGGCGACCAGGAGCCGATGACAGTAATGATCTGCGGCTATTTCAAGGCGACATACGGCGCGTCGATCAATCTCTTCCAGACGCTTAGCACGCCGATCGTCGAACACTTCGACGTCTCCGACCGGCTCGACGTGTACCTCAGAACCGCGTTCGATGAACTCGTGGCACAGGAAGTCGGCGCAGGCGCCATGTCGGGTGCGTTGCTCAAGCAGGTGATCGTCGCGCTGGTACGGCGCTCCCTCAGATCCAACGCGCTGTGGATGGAACGCTTTGCCCTGCTCGGCGATCCGCAGATCGGCAAGGCCTTTGCCGACATGGTCGCGCGGCCGGCCGCGCCGCACACGGTGGCTAGCCTGGCGGAGTGCGCGTACCTGAGCCGGTCGGCCTTCATGGCCCGCTTCTCGGACGCCCTCGGTCAGTCGCCGATGCAAGTGCTGCGCGACATCCGCATGCGGCAGGCCGCGGACCAGTTGCGCGCGGGCGACTACACGCTCGATCAGGTCGCTCGCAACGCGGGTTACAGCGGCCGCGGCACCTTTGTTCGCGCGTTCCGCGACGTCTATGGCACGGGTCCGACCGAATATCGAGCGGAGTCGGCAAGCGCTTGAAACGGCGGACGATTCGCACTGTCTGCCGGACCCTCTGCAAAGCGTTCGCGCCTAGACTTCTTATATCGAAGCTGAACCTGAAAGGAGATGCGAAATGTCTTTCGAATTCAAGGTTATGGAATCGCCCGTGGGCAAGCTCAAGCTCGTTGCGCGGGACAATAAGCTCGTTGCCATTCTTTGGGAAAACGATCGCCCCAATCGCGTGAAGCTGGGTGACATGCGCGAGGTGGACGACAACCCGGTGCTCGTCGAAACCGCACGCCAGCTTGACGAATATTTCGCCGGCAAGCGGACGCGTTTTGATCTGGACATCGAGTTCGTCGGCACTGAGTTCCAGAAGAAGGTTTGGGCAGCATTACTCACAATCCCGTTCGGCGAAACGCGCAGCTATAGCGACATTGCCAACCAGATCGGCAACGGTCGCGCGGTCCGGGCGGTGGGCGCGGCAAACGGCCGGAACCCGCTCTCGATCATCGCGCCGTGCCATCGCGTGATCGGGGCATCGGGCGCGCTGACGGGATTCGCCGGCGGACTCAAGACCAAGGCGTTATTGCTCACGACGGAAGCCAACGCAAACGATCGCCACGCGGCATGATCGCAGCATAAAAGCGGCACCATTCGCGGCCTGTAGCACGTCGCCATCGGCGCCTTGTATTGACACTCCGGTGTCGATGCAAGGCGCCGATTTTCTTTGTTGGCCGCTATCTTCAAGCGATGCGCACAACCGGACTTTTGGCCGCGTTTGGCGGACCCTCTGCAAAGCTCGGGCACCTAGACTTCTCATCAATGCAGGAACGCAAACGCTTCAAGCAGATGCCCTTCAAACCGATTCAACTCTCAGGAGAGTTCCATGTCTCGCATCGACATTCCCACACCGGATCAGATTCCCGAAGGCTCGAAGCAGATCCTCGATACCATGACCCGGCAACTGCACCTCACGCCGAATCTGTTCAAGATCATGGCCCTTAGTCCGAACGCGTTGAACGGCTGGGCCGGGCTGCAGGGTGCTCTTGCCAAGACGCTCGATGCCAAGACGCGAGACGGCATTGCGCTCGCCGTGTCGCAAGTCAACGGCTGCCACTATTGCCTGTCCGCGCATACGTTTGTGGCAAGCACGATGGCAAAGATCCCGGCCGAGGAGATTCGCCTCAACCGGCTTGGCAGCTCCGCGAATCCCAAGACCGCGGCCGCAGTCGCCTTTGCCACGAAGCTGATGGAGACGCGCGGCAAGGTGAGCGAAGCGGATCTCGAAGCGGTGCGTGCCGCCGGTTTTAGCAATGCCAACATTGTCGAGATCGTTGCGCTGAGCGCCCAATTCATGCTCACGAATTTCATCAACAATGCCTTCGACACTGACATCGATTTCCCCGTCGTCGAAGCCGAAGTTGCATGACATAGACTGGTGGGGCATGCGCGCCTCCTTCAAGGAGACCACCATGCTCCGACCATTGCCGATAAACGCACCCATTTCCGCACCCTCCATGACACCGGCTGCTTCATCCTGCCGAATCCATGGGACGTCGGCAGCGCGCCATATTTGCAGGGCCTTGGCTTCCAGGCGCCGTCAATGCAATCTATGCGCGCTTCTTCGGGGCCAATCCACCCGCGCGCATCTTTGTGAACGGAACGGACTCGCGCGCTTCCGTAAAAATGTAGTCTCGATTTCAATTGTTTGCGCGCATTTTCGACAGTTCGGGTAGGTGTGTCGAATGTTCGTTCCGTCGTTGCAAATCATTTGGAAGCGTTTAGCCACTGATCGGTGACACGCTCTGCATCGGCTCTCGCAGCAAGGGAAGCGGGCGTTGATTTGTTGCATCTGACCGTTCCGGACAGTGAGCGAATGCAGTTCCATTCGTTGCACAGGCATCCGTCATTCTTCTAGCCGTTGCGACGGCGTCTACCGGCGATGATCGGAAAGACGCCCACTGACAGCTGGGTGGTGGCGTTGTCCGCAAGCAATGGTTGATCGGGCATGAGCATCGCAACGCCGAAGAAACGAGCAGCCCGTGGATTAAAGTAGAGTGTAGAAGCGTCGACAGAAAGGGCGTGACAGACAAGACAGGTTGCCTTAACCCCGATGGAGAGAATTATGGCGCGAGCACCGAAAATCATGGTCATTCGCCATGGCGAAAAACCGCAAGGAAGATCGCTGCCATACGGCGTGACGAATGACGGCGTGGAGAATACGGAATCGTTGCTGGTTGCCGGATGGACCCGCGCCGGTGCGCTGGCCGTTCTTTTTGCGCCGGCACGAGGGCCATTGCAAAGCCCCGGCCTCGCGGTGCCGCAATACGTGTTTGCATCGACAGACGAAGAAGGGCGCAAGAGCCAGCGTCCCATCGAGACGGTGAGCATCGTCGCTCAAAAGTTGAATCTCAAGACTGATTCAACGTACAAGGTTGGCGACGAAACTCAACTTGTCGCCGCGGCAGTGGAGTGTGATGGTGTGGTGCTCGTGAGCTGGGAGCACAAGCACATCCCGCTCATCGCCAATGCGATTCTCGGTAACACGACCGCCCCGCAACACTGGCCGGGAGACCGTTTCGATATGGTCTGGGTGTTTGATCTCGATGTTGCCAGTGGGCAGTACAGCTTCAGCCAGGTGCCACAACTACTGCTTGCAGGCGACTTGCCGAATCCGATCTGAGTTGACGCCTACACGGGAGTTCGATTGTGTATGAGGCTGCATTCGCCTCATTGCTATCACGAGATGATTATGCCGAAGTGTCTCAAATTCGGCCTTTGCGGTCGTTGAGGCGCCCTGGGTTCTACGTCAGCAATGCGCCGGCAGATTGCTGACGTAGACGGTATCGAGCAGCCAGACGGCAGCTTCCTGCAGCGGCGAACTCACACTCCCGACCCTAGCGGCCCTTCGACTCGATGCGAACGTTACGGCAGCTTCCAAACTGGAACTGCCAGGGGTGCTCAACTCAGGCGATGATCTTCTGCTCTCCGGCGGCCTGCTCGCGCACGCGACGGGCTTCGTCGCGCAGGAACTGCTGGTAATCGTCCAGATCGCCGTCGAAGGGCTCGACGCCACCCTTGGTGACGAGCCAGAACTCGTCACATACCGCGCGCAGCAGGGACCGGTCGTGACTGACCAGCAACACTGTGCCTTCGAATTCGTTGAGTGCCATGCCTAGCGCTTCGCGTGTGGCCAGGTCGAGGTGGTTGGTAGGCTCGTCGAGCAGCAGCAGGTTGGGACGCTGCCACACGATCATGCACAACACGAGCCGCGCCTTTTCGCCGCCGCTCATCGTGCCGACCTTCTGATGGACCATGTCACCACTGAAGTTGAAGGTGCCGAGGAAGGTGCGAAGCGATTGTTCGGTGCCACTCTGGCCGGGGGCACGCATGTTCGCCGGCGTGTTCTTGGCAAGGCGGATCATGTGTTCCA
>NZ_JAQGMM010000091.1 GCF_028292365.1 Caballeronia sp. | reverse complement strand
CGGATTGCGCGACACTAAACGCATTGCCCGGCGCAAGGATCACGTTCTCGGCCAGCGCCCGGCGGGCAACGTCCGTTGCATCCAGTCCCTCGGGCAGCTTGCACCAGAGAAACATACCGCCTCGCGGCTCGATCCATGGTTCGATGCCCAGTGCTTGCAGCCGTGCGCCTGTTTGTCCCATCGAACGGGACAAACGCTCTCGTAAGCTCTCCATGTGCTTTCTGTAGGTGCCGTCTTTCAGTACGCCGAGGATGAGTTCGCCTGACAGACGTCCGCCGCCAAATGAGGTGGCAATCTTTAGATCAATCAATTGCTCGACCCAGTCGCGTCGCACCGCGATAAAGCCGCACCGTACTGACGCCGAGAGGCTCTTGGAAAAGCTGCCGATATGGACGACTCGTTCCAGGCCGTCGAACGCTGCCAGGCGTGGAGCGGATTCGTGCTCGAAGTCGCCGAAGATATCGTCTTCAATAATCGTGAGGCCCGACTGGTCCGCGAACTTCAGGAGCCGATGCGCAACAACCGGCGAGAGCGTTGCGCCCGTCGGGTTATGAAGCGCCGAGTTGGTGATGTACAAGCGCGGCCGATGCTCCGCGAGCGCCTGTGCGAACAGGTCAATATCGGGACCTGCCGGCGTATACGGAACGCTTATGACCTTGGCCCGGTGAGCACGCAGCAAGGCTAGGAAATTGAAATAGCAGGGGTCATCGACGAGTACTGTATCGCCCGGTTCGAGCAGCAGGCGGCATAGCAGGTCGATAGCTTGCGTGCCGGATTCGGTGAGGATGATCTGATCAGGCGCCGCTTCAATGCCGCGATCCGCCATGCGACGGGCGAGCCATTGCCGCAGCGCCGGGAGCCCCAGGGATGTGCCGTAGTCGGCCAGCACGGCAGCGTCGGTGCGCGCGACGGATCTCAATGCGCGTCGCAGCCCCGCCTCCGGCAGCCATGACGCAGGCAGCCAGCCGCAACCGGGTTTCAACGCATTCGCGCCGGCCTCCAGCGATTGTCGTGACACCCAGAACGGATCGACAACGCGATCGAGGCGCGGGCCCAATTCAGCAAGCGACAGCGGCGGCAAGTGTCCAGCGACGTAAAAGCCCGAACCGCGGCGCGACTGGATGACCCCTTCGGCAGCGAGGCGATCATAGGCTTCCACCACGGTCGACTTCGAGACTTGCAAGGTTTCGGCGAAGCCCCGGATGGACGGAACCTTGGCGCCTGGGGCCAGCGTGCGGCCGGCAATCCGTTGGCGGAGCGTTTGCATGACGCGCTCGACCAGGGTGCCGGCGTCTGTGCCCAAGAAAGTGGTGTCTTCCATGTGTACTGATTTTTAACCCATACAGTTTTCCGTAACTGTAGTGCACTGTCTCTGGAAAATCCATGCTTTGCGGCCCGATACTGCTAGCTGAAAATAGGGGAGCATGATGGACAAGACGGCAAGCGGATGGATGAACGGTTTTCTCGGGATGCTGATTTTCAGCGGCTCATTGCCCGCAACACGCGTCGCGGTCGCAGCCTTCGACCCGGTCTTCCTCACGGTCGCGCGTGCGGGAATCGCGGGCTTGCTCGGACTTGCGCTCTTGCTGGTGTTCCGGCAAAAGCGGCCCGAACGAAGCGATCTGATCTCGCTCGCGGTGGTGGCGTGCGGCGTCGTCATCGGCTTTCCGCTGCTGACCGCCCTTGCGCTCAAGCACATCACCGCCGCTCATTCAGTTGTGTTTGTTGCATTGCTGCCGCTGTCGACCGCCATCTTCGGCGTGCTGCGAGGAGGCGAACATCCCCGCCCGGCGTTCTGGTTGTTTTCCGGCTTCGGCGCGTTGCTTGTAGCCGGTTTTGCGCTAGCCCGGGGAACGGGGGCGTCGCCTGTCGGCGATCTGCTGATGTTCGCGGCCATCATTGTCTGCGGGCTGGGTTACGCCGAAGGCGGCCGGCTCTCGCGCAAGCTCGGCGGCTGGCAGGTGATCTCGTGGGCGCTGGTGTTGTCGCTGCCTATCATGGCGCCGCTGGCGCTGATCACCATGCCGTCGACCTGGGCCGACGTGGGTGGATCGGCATGGATGGGCCTTGCCTATGTGTCTTTGTTCAGCATGTTGATCGGCTTTGTCTTCTGGTACCGAGGGCTGGCTCAGGGCGGTATTGCGGCAGTGGGGCAGTTGCAATTACTGCAGCCGTTCTTCGGACTCGTGCTTGCCGCGACCTTGTTGCATGAGCCAGTCGGCTGGCCGATGGTGGCCGTTGCAACGGCCGTGGTGCTATGCGTGGTTGGAGCCAAGCGGTTCGCGCGACCGGCGGACGTCGCGTTATCGCGGTAGGGCATTTTCCGGCGGCTGCGATGAGCGCGGCCTCATTCACTATTGAGCGTCGACGACTACTTTCCCCTTGGTGGTTCCCGCTGTAATTGCCTGATAAGCGAGGTCCGCGCTAGCCAGGTCGAAACTGCGAGGATCCACTCTGGGCACGACCTTTCCCGCTTCGACCAGTTGCGTCGCTACTTGCAGCATTTCCCCATGGTGCTCACGATGCTTGCCGGTTAGCAGCGTGGAGAGCGTGAATATGCCCGAATACGTTGCTTCGCGGAATGACAACGGCGCAAGGGCGTGTGTCCCCCAGCCGAGCGCGCTCACCACATGCCCGAATTGCTTGACCGCTGAAAACGACGCGTCCAGCGTTGCACCGCCAACCGTGTCGGCCACCAGGTCAAAACCTTCTCCACCGGTGTGTTCCTGAACGTATTGTTCGACTGAATATTCACGATAGTCGATAGCAGTTGCGCCATAACTCGCCATGAGTTCGGCATCACCCTTGCTCACCGTTGCAAAAACGCGGGCGCCTAACGCTTGCGCGAGTTGCACGGACACGTGTCCGACACCCCCTGCTCCGCCTTGTACAAGCACAGTTTGCCTCGCTTTAAGCCGCGCCCTGTCCACGATTCCCTGATAAGACGTGATGAAGCTCAGCGGCAGGGCGGCGGCCTCTTTCATCGACAGGTTAGAGGGCTTTAACGCGATCAGACGCGCATCGACTGCTGCAAACTGGGCGAGCGAACCCTGAATGCCGCCAACACCGCCAGTCATTCCGTACACCTCATCACTTACCTTGAACTGAGCAACGCCCGGCCCGACCGCTTCGACCACGCCCGCCATGTCGATACCCAGCACCAGCGGCAGCGGATGCTTGGCATGCGCTGCGCTACCGGCGCGAATCTTGGTGTCAAGTGGATTCAAACCGCTCGCTTTAATTCGGACCAGCACCTGTCCGGGTCCCACGCTTGGGCGAGAGAGCTCTGTCAGTTCAAGCGGCCCGTTATAGCGGTTCAGAACCAGCGCTTGCATGTTCATGGTGTTTCTCCCGGCGATTGAGCGAATTTGCTTGATTCATCTTCGTCCATGCGGGAAATTACGACAATCGACGTTATTGCACGACGACCAAACGTTTATGCATGAGGCAAAATGGACTGGGGTGACGTTCGGATTTTCCTGGCGATTGCGCGCACGGGTTCGCTCGGCGCGGCCGCAAAACAGACCGGTCAGACACAGCCGACAATGGGTCGCCGCCTGCGAGCCCTTGAATCAGCAGTCGGCCAAACCCTCTTTCAACGCACCACAGACGGCTTTGTCCTGACAGATGAAGGAGCAGCCGTCCTGATGCACGCGGAGCGTATGGAGGAGGACGCATTCGCGTTCGAGCGCTCGTTGGCCGGCAAGGAGCAGCATCTGACGGGCGTGCTGCGGGTTTCATCGTCGGACTGGTTTGGCATTCATGTCCTGACGCCACTCTTCGCCGAATTCCTGAGGGCGAATCCATACGTAAGCATCGAGCTCGTGACCGACTCCCGCCAATTTAATCTGGCAAGGCGAGACGCGGATCTGCTGTTTCGCATTACGCAGTTCGACGAACCCGACGTGATTCAGCGAAAGTTCATGCACATGGACTACGCGCTGTATTCTCCAGTCGACATGGTTCCGCCACAGGCCGGCGACGGCGAAGGGTATAACCTCGTCACCATGGACAGCGCATTTGGAACGCTGCCCGACGTCGAATGGGCTAAACGCCTGCTGCCGAAAGCGCACGTTGCGTTCGGCAGCAACAACCGCGGTGCACAAGCCAGGATGTGCGCGGAGGGCGGCGGACTAGCCGTCCTCCCTTGTGCGCTCGGCGACAATACGACCGGCATACACCGCATCGATCTGGGAGGGGGCCCGCCGGGTCGCGACGTCTGGTTCGGCTACCATCGCGACCTGCGCCGGCTTGGGAGACTGAGGGCGCTGCTTGACCTGGTCATAGAGCGCCTGGCGAACAGGTGAATCTGCTGGTTCGTTCTATTTTTCTGTTTGATTCCGCGATCTCATGCTTTCATCAAGCTTCCTGCGTATCGATGATTAAGGCGGCCAGGTGGATTAGAAGCGTGAAAATGGGCCCGGAATACTGCCGCATGCGTATCGCTCCGGCGATACGTTACGCTCGGCAAACTCCGCGAGCTGAACGATCGTACACTTGCGAATTCACTTTCCGAATTCCGTTTCCTTAACGAGTCGGAATTTGCGGCGAATGAATTGTTTCACCAGATTCAGTGTCTGGCGCTGTCTGGCGCTGCGTGTAGGATGCCGTTAATATCGATGTCTGGATCAGTTGGGCTGGGCGTGGTATTGGTATCCCTTGACCCGCAACCTCGCTGTTCCCGAGTCGACCCGGCGTGATGCGCGTACACTACCGCTGTTTCAGTGAAGAGGCCCGTGGGGAACCCCTGCGTGCAGGCAGCACCTCTTGAATCGTCGGCTGATACGGCAGTTGTCGTGGCGGCGTCACGGCGACTGAAGACTCCGACAAAGTTCGCAGCCTGGAATGCCGCTAATCCGGCAACCATCGGTCCGGCAGGCTTGATCTGTTCGCCAGGGGGCCGGCTGGCTGAAACACAATCGCGAAGCCGCTATTAAAACGCGATTCCTTCTGCGCTGGCCTTTGTTGATCAATACGCTGCCGAACACCCATACAACTTCAAAGAACGACTTTTTATAATGCAAACGGAAATGCCCACCCTTAAAGAATTGCTCGCGCAACGCGAAGCGCTTCAGGACCAATTGAACGTCGCCCGACAACGCCAGGCCGAAATCGTCCTCGCTGAAATAGTCGCAAAGATGGGCGAATATAAGATCTCGCTTGCCGAGCTGATGGGACATAACACTCAGGTCAAGACAAGCGCACCAGTGGCCGTTACAACGGGCGCACCAAAATATCGTGATGCGGTGAGTGGCGCGACCTGGTCTGGCCGTGGTCGGGCTCCCCACTGGATCGTCGACAAAAACCGTGACGAATTCCTGGTAGATGCCTGAACGGGTACCGTTGCGCGGCGCATCGGCCCTATTGCATGTGATTGAGTGACGCGAGCCAGGCGATGCTCGAGGGATTCGAAAGATCCCGGATATCGGGTGAAAGAATTTGAGCGGCACCTAAGACGCTACGTAAGACCCTACTGAAGACGAACTGACGCCATGCCGTTGTCTATAAACGAGCGGGTCGGGCGCCGCATGTTCTGATCTACGAAGCACTTCCAGTGATCTGGCATTGACGCACTACGCGAGATGCGAGCTATACTAAAGCAGTTGCATATGCATCTTATTTTGGCGCCAACGACGTTTTCCCCGTGCCAAGAGGGTGCTTAACTGCGGTATCGCAACGGCTTGGGAATATTCGCCGCTAATCGAATCTGGAATGTCATGTTCACGGACTGTTACTGCACACAATTCCGTCGCTCGGCAAACGCTTTAACAAGCGTCTACGACGACGCGCTTCGGCCGATCGGATTAAAAATTACGCAGTTCTCGCTTCTCCGCGCGCTCGAGCGCCTTGGATCGGCGACCTTCACTGAGATCGCGGTGGAAGCGGCGCTGGATAAGACCACTATCTCGAGAAACCTCAAGGTCTTGATCGATGCCGGCTGGGTCAAGGTCGGCAGTGAAGAAGACGCCCGTTTCAAGGTCGCGACTCTGAGCAAGGAGGGGTTGAAAATGCTGCGACGTGCGGAGCCTCACTGGCAGGTCGCCCAGAAACAGGTTGAAAGCGAAGTTCAAAAGTTCATGAAGGGGCCAGCCAGCAAGCGGCTGTTGGAAGCGCTCGAAACGCTTCAGGGTGTGGGGCGAGAGGTGTGACGCTTGTGTCAGTTTCGACTGACGGTTCGTTGAATCGACTATCGGGTTAACACGTGTATCTGGCCCGTAGTGCCAGCAATAAGATGTAGCTACAACTATCTCGTCGCTGGTGCATTTGTCTAATTAGTTGTAGCTGCAACTGTACGTTGCTGATCCTCATCAGTTGCACAGTAATTGCGTATGCAGCAGATGAATCGCAGCAACGAAGGCATTTTTTTCTTGCTCAAGGATGGTCCATATGCCTACCTATATTGTTTCTGCTGCCACCGGCCGCCTCTCTGCGGATGCAAAACAACGCATAGCACAAGACATCACCCGGATTCACAATCAGGCCACCGGCGCGCAGTCATTCTTCGCTCAGGTGATTTTCAACGAAGTGCCGCAAGGCAATCATTTCGTGGGTGGAAGTCCCCTTCGTTCGGAACAGATTTTCGTACACGGACACATTCGTGCCGGTCGCACCGCAGAGCGCAAGCGTGAGTTGCTTGAGGGCATTGTCGACGCGATTTCGAAAACCACAGCCGTTGCCAAGCGGTACGTCTGGGCCTATATATCCGAACTGCCTCCGGCGCAGATGATCGAATACGGCCATGTGCTACCGGAACCGGGTTCTGAACAAAACTGGCTCTCATCGCTGCCCGCCGAAGACCGTGACCACATGCAAAGCATTTGAAAATGCGTCTGCTGCACGCGGCGCCGCTTTCAAAGACGACGATCGGTCGACGTTCACCGCGAGCATTGATCGATCGCTTGCACAAGCGAATCCTGCAGCGCCGGGTCCTGGAAAAAAGCGTCGAGACTCCGATGTTCATCGTTTGCGAATGCCTGAAGGCATCGTGCATTGTTTGCGCGGTTGCTTGAGACAGAGCAGGCAAGCGCGACCAGCAGCGCTGCCAGTCCAAGGATTGCCATAACCGCGCTGGCGGCGCGTACTGGCGACCATCGCCACCCCACGCGCTTTTCAACCACGGCCATGCGCCGCAACTCGCTATCCATTTCCTTGCCTCCATTATGATTAGCAAGACAACTATTTGACCTTAAAAAAGCGTTGGACTTACACCAAAGCTTTCCTCACGCCGTGCATGGATGTGACCGCCGATTCGAACAAATCCGGGCCGATCTTTGCGCGCAAGGTTCGTGCAATTTTGGCGCTGGCGTTATTGATTGGCCGATCGAGCGCCAGACCGGATGAAGTGGGATGGACCGTCCATTCCCGGCCGTCTTCCTTGGCTTGGCGGCGTTCAACGAGTTGCTTTTCGCAGAGGCTGTCGATCAGTCTGGTTGCGGTGGGTCGCGCTATGCCCAGGATGTCGGCCACCTGACTGCTGAGGCAGCCGGGCGTAGCCAGCACGACTCGAAGCACAAATCCTTGGGGTGGTGTTAGCCCGAATTCTGCGTATACAACAGTCCACTCCCGCTCCACGAGACGGGCGAGGGCAGCCGAGTTGAAGTAAAGGCAGTGATCGAACATGACCGCATTAAATCACAAAGTAGTTAGCAAGGCAATTAATTGCAGGCTTGTTGTCCCGGTGGGTATGCCCCGTGCGTTTTATGCCGAAAACGCATTTCCACCGCATTTCCATCGATACCTATTTGCAAATCGGGATTTCTTGGTTTGTGATGGTTTCGCGTGCCGTTACTCTCCTCAGCTATTGCAGCCGATTCACTGCTACCTGGTCGATATGTCGAGTTTGGGCTTAAGCAGCCAAACAAGCTGTCGACAAGTGACGAAAAGACCGCTTCCTTTAAAACTCAACCGAGGTCACCTCCCCATGGGAATCGCAAAATCATTCAAGGCATGGGGCGCCGCCGCGCTCGTTCTGACCATGTCCACCGCTTCCACCGCTTATGCAGCGGACTCGGTCACCGTGGCATCGAAGATCGACACCGAGGGCAATCTGCTTGGGAACATCATTTCGCAGGTGCTGAAGTCACATGGAATCGCGGTCTCTGACAAGATCGGCCTCGGGACCACGCCGATCGTGCGCAAGGCCATCACGACAGGTGAAATCGACATCTATCCGGAATACACCGGCAACGCCGCGTTCTTCTTCAACAAAGCCGATGACCCGCTCTGGAAAAATGCGGCCAAGGGGTATGAGGAAGCCGCCAAGCTCGACTATGCCGCCAACAAGATCGTCTGGCTGACGCCCGCGCCCGCTAACAACACCTGGGCCGTAGGCTTGTTGGGAACGGTGGCGAAGGCGAACAAGATCAAGACCTTCGAAGACTTCGGCAAGTGGGTGTCCGCAGGCGGTCAGGTCAAGCTCGCGGCATCGGCAGAGTTTGTCAATACCGCAGCCGCGCTGCCATCGTTTGAAAAGATCTACGCATTCAAGCTGAAGCCCGAACAACTTCTCGTGCTCTCCGGCGGCGATACATCGGCGACGATCAAGGCGGCCGCCGAGCAAACCGACAAGGTCAATGCAGCCATGGTCTACGGCACGGATGGCGGCATAGCGGCCGCGGGCCTGGTGGTACTCGAGGACAACAAGAGCGTGCAACCCGTCTACGCGCCCACACCGCTGATTCGCGAGAGCGTGCTGAAAGCGCACCCGGAGATTGCCGGCTACCTCAAACCAGTCTTTGCCAGTCTTGACCTGAAGACGCTGCAGACGTTGAACAGTCGCATCCAGGTCAACGGCGAACCGGCGGCCACGGTAGCGTCGAGCTATCTGAAATCGAAGGGATTCGTTAAATGATTGCCGGCACAAGGGCCGATGCACGCCCTCATGAGACACAGGCCACGGCCGTTGCACAGCACAATGCGGGCCGCTTGCGTATCGACAAGGTCGGTTCGCTGATCGCAGCGCTGGCTTTGCTCGCGCTGGTGTTCGAACCGTTCGTGACGTTCCGGACGAACCGGATCGTGTCGGGAAAAGGTCTCGGATTGACCGACATCTTCGCAGCCGGTCAGGCGTGGGCGTTTCTTGCGGTGCTTGGCGCAGGAGCGCTGTTCGCGTTGCTGCGCAGTCGCCCCACGCTTCGGTTCGTGGTCGGCGTGGTCCTGCTCCTGACGCTCTGCGTGCTGCTCGGCCTTGTGCCCGCGCATCTCGTCAGCGCGGATAACCCGTTGGCTCGCGTGTCGCCCGCCGGTGGTTTCTGGATTTTGTTCTTCGCGTTCTCGGTGCTGGTAACCGACGCTATTGCCAAGCTCTCGTTCGGACCGGTGCAACACCTCCTTGCGCTGGCACTGGCGGCAGCCGCAATAGCCGCCATCCTGAGCAGCGGACTGTGGAGCGGGCTGTCGGTCATGCAGGAGTACGCAAATCACGCCGATACCTTCTGGCTCGAAGCGGCCCGCCATGTTGAACTTGTCACGGGGTCGGTTGCAGCGGCGGTCCTGATCGGCGTGCCGCTCGGCGTGGCGTGTGCAAAATGGTCCGCGCTGCGTGCCCTCACGTTACCCGTGCTCAACATTGTCCAGACCATCCCGAGTATCGCGATGTACGGTTTGATGATGGTTCCGCTAGGGCTTCTTGCTGCCCGTTTCCCGCTGCTCGATGCGCTTGGCATTCGTGGTATCGGCGTCGCGCCTGCTGGAATCGCGCTGTTTCTTTATTCGCTGCTGCCGGTCGCGGCAAGCGTTGTGGTGGGATTTACGCAGCTTCCGCGCGAGAGCGTTGAAGCTGCGGTGGCGATGGGCATGACCCCGCGCCAACGGCTCTTTGCGATTGAACTGCCGCTTGCGTTGCCTGTCATCCTGACGGGCGTGCGGATCGTACTGGTCCAGAACATCGGCCTGACGACGGTGGCCGCGCTGATCGGCGGGGGCGGCTTTGGGACCTTTGTCTTCCAGGGTCTTGGGCAAGCGGCGACAGACCTCGTCCTACTCGGCGCCGTGCCAACCATCGCGCTTGGTCTTGCTGCGGCAATCGTGTTCAACGCCGTGACTGAGCTTGCTAAAAGACGCCACTAAGCGACACCACTAAAGGACGCCACGTATGATCGAAATCGAAAAACTCAGCCGGCGTTTCGGCAATATTGTTGCGGTCGACGACGTCTCACTTACCATCGAACGTGGCACGATCACGGCGTTTGTCGGCACGTCGGGCAGCGGCAAGTCCACGCTCCTGCGCATGATCAACCGCCTGATCGCGCCCACGAGCGGCACGATCCGCATCGACGGACGCGATACCGCGACCGTGTCGGCCGAAGCTTTGCGGCGCGGGATTGGTTATGTGATCCAGGGTAATGGCTTGTTTCCGCATTGGACGGTGGCGCGCAATATCGCGACGGTTCCGCGCTTGCTGGGGTGGAGCACGGCCAGGATCGACCAGCGTGTGCGCGAGTTGCTGGCGCTCTTCAATCTCGACGCCGATGCTTACCTCGACAATTATCCACACCAGCTTTCAGGCGGTCAGCAGCAGCGCGTGGGCGTGGCTCGGGCGCTGGCGGCGGAACCTGCCATCCTGCTGATGGACGAGCCGTTCGGCGCACTCGATCCCATCATTCGCGGCAAGGCGCAGGAAGACTTGCTCGCGCTTCAGCGGCGTTTGGGGATCACGGTCGTGATCGTTACGCACGACATGGAAGAGGCGTTGCATCTGGGCGATCGCATTGTAGTGATGGACGGCGGCCGTGTGCTTCAGGCGGCTACGCCCACCGAGATCTTGCAGCGGCCTGCTCCGGGTTTTGTCGAGCGACTGGTGGCAGGCGTCGACCGGCCGTTCCGGTTGCTGTCGTTGATTCCTGTTAGTGAAATCGCTGAAAGCGGCGGTGCCGAGGGCAACCCGATTGCCGGCACGCAGAGTCTGCGCGATGCCCTGTCCGAGTTGCTTTGGCGCGGCGCGCGGAACTTGCCGGTTGTATCGGCGGACGGTGCAGTGCAGGGACGTATTTCGCTTGCATCGATCCTGGCGCGCGCCGAGAGGTCGACATGAAATTTGCTGCCTGGATAGCGCGTACGTTCGCGCTTGCCGTGCTGTTCCTGCTGCTGTTCAAACCGCACGTGTTCCAGCCGTTGCTGGCGCCGCTGGCTGAAAACGGCGCGCCGGCGCTCTATGACCGGGCGAGCCTGCTTGACCTCACGCTTGCGCATCTTGCGATCGTGGCGGGCGCCAGTCTGGTGGGTGGGGTGATTGCATTGCTTGCCGGGATTTTCGTTACGCGCGAGGCAGGTGCGGAATTCCTGCCGCTTGCGCGCAGCGTGGTGAATATCGGGCAGACGTTTCCGCCGGTGGTCGTGCTGGCGCTTGCGGTGCCTGTGGTCGGGTTTGGCGTCAAGCCGACCTTGGTCGCATTGATTCTTTACGGTCTCCTGCCTATCTTCGAAAGCACCATCACGGGCCTGAAAGAAATTCCGTCCACGACTATCGATGCGGCGCGGGGCATGGGCATGAGTGCGACGCGGCAGTTGTTCACGGTCGAATTGCCGCTCGCGTTGCCGGTGATTCTCGCGGGCCTGCGCCTTTCCGTCGTGATCAATCTGGGGACGGCGACCATTGGTTCGACCGTGGCGGCGAAGGGGCTGGGCGATGTCATCATTGCCGGCCTGCAGACATCCAATACGGCGTTTATCTTGCAGGGTGGCGCTATTGTTGGATTGCTTGCCGTGCTGATTTATGACGTGATGGGCATTGCGGGGCGGTTGGCTTCAAGGCATGTGCCGGACGCTGCCGCGAGCGGTGCTTAGGGACTTGAGCGGTCAGGAGTGTCGACCCTCGCAGAACCGTTAGAGCCTGAGATCCGATGCGGTTCCTTGAGATGAGGCTCGACAGCTAAACCCCAAGCAAAAAAGCCGACCGGAGCCGGTCGGCTTTTAGCGTGCGCATTATCCAGTTACTTCCTGGGTTACTTCCTGAATATGTCGCGTACGGCGTCGGCTGCTTTACCGACCTTTGACTGGACCTTGCCAGCGACTCTTTCGGCCGCGCCTTCAGCTTGCGTCGTCCGGTTGCCTGTGATCTTGCCGATCGCTTCCTTAACGGAGCCGGTCACTTGCTTGGCTGCACCTTCAACCCGATTCTTGTCCATGACGTTTTCCTTTAGAGAGCTTGCGTTATCGACGTGCTAAACGTACGTTGAGCTCCCCACACGTCCCGTCCACCCGCGCCAGCAAAAATCAACCGTCATTCCGCTTACTCCATCCAAAGGCGAAAATGGTGCTTAGCGGTGTTGAACTGCATACCGATGCGCACAGTTGTCCCGGCATAGGCAGGTCAAACACACACCAGGGTTCGCCCTTGGAAACGCTAGCCAAAGCCGAAACGGATTCGCTTAACGCAAGGCTTGAATGATCGATAGCCGAGCGATGTCCCGCAGCGCTAAGCAAACTATTTTCCCGCGCTCGCTGCTTGCTCAAAAGCAAACCATCCGACGGCGGCAAAATCTGACCCGACACTCGACCTGCCAGCGATGCATCATCGTCGGATGCCATCTTGTACGACGGCAGTGACGTTCCCAAGCCCAGATAACTCGCGCTAATGCCAAGCATGATCCAGACACCGGCATAAGCCACATCGGCGCACAAAACCACGTCCCCGGTGGCGTCTTGCGCGAACATCCGGCCCCGGGCGTCATCACGCAACTCAACCGCATCGGGTTGGCATCCAAGCATCCGGGCCACAGCCAGCCGCAACACCGCGCGGCTCGATATATACCGGTAGCGCAGCGCGGGACTCGGCAGTAAAGCCGCGCGCCGGGTTTCGTCCTGCGTTAGCCATTGCGCCGAATCCTGCGCGCTCACGCGTTGCCATTGACTGCGAAACCGGAACACAAAGATCTCGCCAGGGGCCGGCGTGCATGGATTGAGCGAAAGCGTTTCGTTCATGCGCAGCGGCAGGAATTGCGGTTGTGTTTCATAGGTGGGCGGTCGGATCGGTGTATCGAAGTCATCGATAAAATCCCGCCGCGATGTCTGCGTCAATGAGCGCTCGGTCAGTAGACCCGTGGGCATGGTAAGTACCGTTTCAGAGCGAGAGGGCATGCACCGGCGGGCCAAACTCGCCCACGCCGGACCGGCCCGGCGAACTGCCGGACGTTCCTCTCAAGCTGATGAGGGATAGGAGCACGAACGAAAATGGCGTGGATGTCGCCGTTCCTTGTCGCACCAATTCTGTCGGCCATTGCTCAGGCGCAGGCTTCGAGCCATTCAGTCACATAGCGGCCGCTCGACGGCCGCTCGACCGCCCGCACGCCGTCGGGCGGCGTGCCGACAAACAAAAATCCAAGCAGACGATCACGCTCGGCCAGCCCAAGCGCGCGGTGCATTTGCGGCTCGTAACTATCCGGACCGGTCGCCCAGAAACCACCGAAACCGAGCGCATGAATAGCGTTCAGCATGTTCATGGCCGCGGCCCCGACGGACAGCACCTGCTCGACTTCAGGCACCTTCGTCTCGCGCGTCAGCGACACCACGAGCGCTATCACAACGGGCGCGGCCAGCGCGCGTCGGCCACGGTGTTCATGCGCCGAACGCGGCTCGCCGGGAGCCCGGGCGCAAGCGAGATCGACCAGCAATTCACCGAGTTTCAGCCGCGCGTCGCCGCGAATCAGCACAAAGCGCCACGGCCGTAGCGCGCCGTGATCGGGCGCGCGCAGGGCGGCATCGAAAATCTGCTGAAGCTGGGAATCGTCGGGCGCGGGTTCGGCCAGCGGCCAGTGCGACTGGCGTGTCATCAGCACGTTCAGAGCGTCGGCACCGACGCCGGGGTTCATCGTTTCCATGGAGTGGTCCGGGCTTTCTCAAGGCATCCATGATCGCCAAAAACCCGCCGTATTGCAAATGATTCTCAATAACTTGATTTTGTCATGGTAGATGCCTATGCTTCGGTCCTGTTCACAATTTTTGAGATTTCCCGTCGATGACCCCCGCGTTGATCCCGATTCCGGCAGCCGGGCGCTGGCCCGCCGACGTCGAGTTATGGCGTGTGGAACTGAGCCTGGACACCGATACAGCCGCCGCATGCCGCCACCTTTGCGCAAGCGAGATCGCGCGGATGGCGCGTTACGCGCAGCAGGCGGACCGGGTGCGTTTCGCGGTTGCCCGCTCGGTCTTGCGGGGAATTCTCGGCGCGCATTTAGGCTGCGATCCGGCGCAACTGCAGTTCGAGGTGGGCAAATACGGACGGCCGTCGCTGGCTAAGCATCCGGGGTTGTCGTTCAACGTGTCGCACTCGGGCGCGCGCGTTTTGGTTGCTTTGTCGGCGGTCCGAGCGGTGGGTGTGGATATCGAGGCGATCGATTCGTCACTCGACTGGCGCGCGCTGCTCGACATGGTTTGCGCGCCCGGGGAAGCGCGGCGGATCGGGACCGTGCGTGATTTTTATCGCTGCTGGACTGCGAAAGAGGCGCTGTTGAAAGCGACTGGCGCGGGTATTGGCGAAGGACTGAAATCAATCGATGTAACCAACTCGCAGGTCCCCCCAGCGTTGCGTTTCGCGTCTCTGGATGAGCTGGACGGTTACGCGGGCGCGCTGGCATTCGGACTCTGAGCCCGCTGCTACAACATTGATAAACAATCTTCAAAGCGAGCTTTGCATCAGACGATTTAAGCTGTAATAATAGTCATTCTCATTCGCGTTAAGGAGATTTCATGAGCTGGGGTGACGAAAACACGACCTACAACGTGGTCATGAACCACGAGGAACAGTATTCGATCTGGCCGGACTACAAGGCGCTGCCCGCCGGCTGGACGGCCGTAGGCAAGACCGGCAAGAAGGACGAATGTCTTGAGTACATCGACGCCGTGTGGACCGACATGCGCCCGCTCAGCTTGCGTCAAGCGATGGCGGCCGATGCCGGCGCCAAAGCGGCCTGAGACAGGTAGCGGATGAATGTCACGCTGATCTGTCTGCCGTTCGCCGGAGCAGGTGCGGCGGTTTATCGGGGGTGGAGCGCATTGTTGCCATCGTGGATACGCCTTCACGCCCTCGACTATCCAGGTCACGGTGCGAAACGCGCGCAGCCTGCGCTGCACCGCTGGCCGGACGTGGCGGACGTACTGGGACGCGAAGCCTTGCGGGCAATCGACGGACCGTTCGCAATCTTCGGCTACAGCATGGGTGCGCTGGCCGGTCTCGAACTGGCGCACTGGTTGCGGCGCGCTCATGGCCTCACGCCCCTGTGGTTCGGTGCGGCGGCGTGCGCGGCGCCAGCCTGCCGGACACTCGACGCGAGTTGGCTGGATTGCACCGACGAAGCGATGATCGATGAGCTCCGGCGGCTCGGCGCGACGCCCGAAGAACTGCTCGGCGATCGCGGATTTCTCGATCTTGCGCTGCCTGTGCTTCGCGCCGACTTTCATCTTTGCGCGACCTACGTTCGTACCGGTAATGAATTGCGTGCGCCGCTCGCATGTCCTTTACTGGCGTTAGGCGGCAGAGACGATTCGTTATCCGAACAATCGGAGAATTTGTCGGCATGGGCGCACGAGACGTCGGGACGTTTTACTCAGCGCGTGATCGACGGCGGCCATTTTTTCATCGATACCGCATGCGCCGAATTGATCAACGCGATCGTGGCTTCGATCAAGGACACGCTAACGCCCGCGGCCTTCGCGAACCGCGTCCCCGCGCTGGCGCCAAGCGCAGTTTCACGCACTGCATTCACTGATTCCGCCGGCGCGGCCGGTCCAAGGAGCTTTCATTCATGACGTTTTCTTATCCTGCGCTGTTCGACTTCGAACCCTTTGCCGGACGAAGCGAAGAGTTCGTGACGTTGATCAGGCAGTTCGCGACCGCGCATCCGTTTCGCAGCGCCACCGTTGATGAATTACTGCTCGACGACGACTATCATCGCCGGCCATTGCGCCCTGAAGATTTTGAATTCCTCAAGTTCATGAAGCCCGTGCGTGCCGACAATGTCAGCCGGTTGCCGTCGCTGGCGTCGAACCGCACGCTGCTGTCGATCTACGAACTGGAGGTCGCGCGCATGCCACGCAGCAGCGAGGCCGCGGACTGGGAACGCTTCACGGAGTTTTATCGCGACGACGTCAGGACGCTGGGTGCACGACTCACGCCGTTCCTTGAAGCTTATGCGCTTTCGTACCTGAGCAATGCGTCGCCGGCAGGAGAAAGCGTGGCCGCTGCGAGTGCGCGGCTTGCACGCATCATCGACGATGAAAGCGCGTTCTGGGATACAACGTTTGCGCGCCTGATGCGCAATGACTATCTGGAAGAAGGGCTGCGTTTCATCATGGTCCAGCGCTGGGCGCTTGCGCCGTCGAAGCGGCGTGCGGTGGCCCGGGCAACGGCGAACGGTTACTTCGACGCGTTGCCGCAAGACGCGTGGCCGACACTCGAAGGTGACCTTCCCGACGACGCCTTGCTGCATCGGGTAGCTGCTACTTGCGGCGTAACACGTCAGCAGCACGCGTACTGGCAGTTCTATTTGCCGACGAGCATGGCCAAAACCAATCTGCTGTATGCACTCGCCCGGCGTCCGGATCGCGCATTTGCGCTGACCGGCGCGGTGTTTGCTGCCGAAGCCGAGTGGCTGGCTTTCGGTCTTGCCCTCGAGCGTGCGTGCGCGTGGCTGCAGCCGGCGGGCCGGCGACCTGGCGAAGCAGAAGCGCGCAAGGTTGAGTTGGTCGGACGTTTTGCAACCGCGCTGCAAACCGTGACGGATCGCTTTGGCAATACCGCGTTCGAGCAATGCGTGTCGGGTGCGGTAGCGGGCGAACGTCTGGCGCAACGCGGCCGTTGGGATCTCGGCGAGCAGTTGCAATGGCTTGGAGCGATCCCTCAATACTGCGAGTTTGCGCGCCGCATCAGCAAGCGGATTGATGCCGAGTGCCCTGATATTGACCGCGAGACATTCATCGAGCCACATGAAATGTGTTCGACGACGCATGTGCATAACGACCATCGGCTCGTCACGATTCAGGAAGGTGACATGCTGTTCTGGGGCAACGTCGGCATGCAGCTCAAGATGCATGAAGGCGACATGGTCCTGATTCCCGATGGTCGCCTGCATGGCTCGACGGTGGTGTCGGGTGAGTGCACGTACCACCAACCGATCATCCCGGACGACTGGGTGCAGGCACTCGTTGCCGAGCTGGATGTGAAGGCGCCGGCGTCACACTAGCCGCGCTGAACAGCACCAAGCAGCATCCAGCGGAGTGCGTTGCGCTTCGCTGTCCAGGTACCTCTCTCGAAGGTACCGGTTCTCCCCACAAAAAACACGGATAGGGCAAGCGCCCATGACCGAGCCGGTATCGGCTCGCCCGTCAATTGTGTTGCGCCGAGCGCGGACACGAGAGCGTCAGGGCGAAGTTGGGGTGCAAAGCCGGGTGATGAACGAGAGGAATGAAGATGCTGACAAACGAAGAGACGACGCAGCAAAATCCCGCCAAGCCGGTGAAATCGCTTGATGCGGCGAACGCCGTAAGCTCCGCGAACTCTGCGCGCGAGTTCGATCCGGGCGACTGGAAAAGCCGCATCATCGCGGGCCGCTTGATCGGTGCTGAAATCGATCTGCCGCATTGGCTCGATGCCTCGTATGAGACCTTGCGCGAGCAGGTGATGCATCCGGCCTATCCGTGCTTCTTCGGTACGACGGCGGAACGGCGCGGCGAGATGTTCTACTCGTTCGTCAGCGGCAAAGAGAAAGACATCCGCGATCTGCCCGCGACCATGCAGACTTTCGCGGAACTTGCTTCACTGCCGCAGTATCGCAAGAACAACATCGCGGTGTTCTTCGAGCCGGACACCGTTCCGCTTTCACACGATGAGTATCACGAACTATTCTGGAAGACGCTCCAGCATCTTCACAATGTCGACCCTGATCCAGCTGCGGATCAGCAGCCCGAGCCGTCGCATGAAGAGTGGGAATTTTCGTTCGCGGGCGTGGAGATGTTCGTGGTCTGCGCATGTCCCTCGTTCAAGCTGCGCCACAGCCGCAACCTCGGCGCGGGCATGGTGCTGTTGTTCCAGCCGCGCAGCGTATTTGTCGATACGATCACCAACAAGGTCATAGGCCGCGAGGCGCGCAATCAGGTTCGCAAGCGCCTGGAGACGTGGGACGAAACCCCTGCGCATCCGGACCTGGGTTTCTACGGCGATGCAGGCAATCTCGAGTGGAAGCAGTATTTCCTCGACGACCATAACGTTGCTGCGCAGGATGCCTGTCCGTTCCTGAAGCGGCAGGCTCGCAAGAATGTGGAAGAGGCGGTTGCCGTGAAGCCGGAAGTCGCAATACTCAATCCACAAGGCACAAAGCCCGCGGCAGGCGGCCTGCAAGCTGTCGCTCAAACATATGCAAGTTTGCCGCCGGAAAAACGCGAGGCGTTTCGCTTGCGTTTGCGTGAGCGCGGTATGTCGGGCGAGCAGTTGCCCATCGTCGCGTTTGGAGGGCGTTCAGAGCGCTTTCCGCTATCGTCCGCGCAAGAGCGGTTGTGGTTCCTGTGGCAACTTGATCCGGATGACGCGAGCTATAACCTGTCGGGCGCGTTGAGGCTCGAAGGGACGCTGCACATCGACAAGTTGCGTGGCGCGCTCGCTCACGTGGTTCAGCGGCACGAAGTTTTGCGGACGCGTTTTGTTGAATCCGATGGCCAGGCATGGCAGGTCGTGGGTGAAACTGGCTACGGTTGGACTGATATCGATTCAGCCGGTGCCAGCCCGCTTGAAGGCCGCTTGCAGGCGTTGTCGCTGGAGCCGTTCGACCTCACGCGCGGGCCGCTCTTGCGCGTCGCGTTGCTGAGTGAAACGGCCGGCTCTCACGTATTGCATGTGTCGATGCATCACATCATCTCCGATCACGCATCGGTCAAGCTTTTACTCGATGAGTTCATCGCGGCATACGAACAGCTAAGCAAGGCAGCGGCGCCGGTGGCGGAACCGTTGACTGTGCAGTACGGCGATTACGCCGCCTGGCAGAAAGAGTGGTTGGGCGACGACAAGAACAATCCGCATCTTGCATATTGGATCAAGCAGTTGGGCGGGACGCAGCCAGCGCTTGAACTGCCGATTGCGAAGAGTCGCACGGGCATTCAGACGACGCGCAACGCGCGGGGCGCGCGCGTGAAAGTCACGCTGGACTCGGGGCTTGCCCGGTCGCTCAAGCAAGCGGCAGCGAGCCGCCAAACGACGCTGTTCACGATGTTGCTCTCGGCATACGCGGTCCTGCTCGCGCGTTACAGCGGCCAGAAGGACGTGCGGATCGGCGTGCCGGTTGCAGGACGCAACCGGCTGGAAACGGAGCGGGTGATCGGCTTCTTCGTCAACACGCTGGTGATCCGTGCAGACCTGGCAAGCGTTGCGTCGTTCGGGACCTTGCTTGCCCAGCTTCATGAGCGTGTGCTTGAAGCGCATCGTCATGATGCACTGCCGTTTGCACAACTTGTCGAGGCGCTGCAACCTGAGCGCAGCATCGGGCAGACGCCGCTGTTCCAGGTGATGTTCAATCACACGCGTGTGCAGCACACGGATATCAGCGTGGCGGGACTGCGAGTGTCGGAGGTGGCGAACCATGTGCCGACGGCACGCTTTGATCTGGTGCTGAACGCCGTCGAGCGCGACGATGAACTGCGCCTGTCGTTCAACTATGCGGCGGACCTGTTCGATGAAACCATCGTCGGGCAGATGCTTGAGCACTACGTCGAGATCCTGGGGCAAGTGAGTGCGGCAGCGGACCAGCCGCTCGCGCAGATTGCACTAAGCCGCGCGGGTACTTATGGCGTGCCGAATAAGCCTGTGGCAAGCACGGTATTCGAACCGGTCGGGGGGGATTTTAGCCGGCAGGCATCGAAACATCCGCTTGCGCCTGCGCTTCATTGCGAGGGTGACCGGCTTTCGTATGGTGAACTCGAGCGCTGGACGAATCGTATTGCACGCCGCTTGAATCGCCTCGGCGTTCGTCCCGATGAGTGCATCGGCTTGTGTGTCGAACGCTCGACCGCGCTAGCTGCGGGGGTGCTTGGCGTGCTGAAGTCAGGTGCTGCATTCGTGCCGCTCGATCCGGCCTATCCGCTTGAACGACTCGCGGCGATGCTCGACGACGCAGGGATCGTGCGAGTGCTGGTCGACCGTACGGGCCTTGAGCGCCTGGGCGGATTGCTGCGTGATCGCGAGCCGATCCATGTCGCCGATGACCGGCCGCTGCAAGACGATGCCGAAGCCGATGCCGCGTTCATTGCACCCATTCATCCAGCACAACTCGCCTATGTCATCTACACCTCGGGTTCGACGGGGCGTCCAAAGGGCGTGGCGATCAATCATGGCACCCTGAGCCAGCATCTCGACGACTTCATCGGCACGTATCGCATTGGTGCAGCCGACAAGGTGCTGCAATCATCGACGATCAATTTCGACGTCGCCCTGCACGAACTTTTGCCGGCGCTGCTGAGCGGCGGTCAGGTCGAGATGCGCGGCCCGCAGCTTTGGGACCCTGAGACCACGAGCCGTCATCTGATCGAGGAGAAGGTGACGTTCGCGCGCATCCCGACGGCTTACTGGCAGCAGTGGTTGCGGGAACCGCCGCCGGTTGCAACGCTTGCGGCATTGCGGCAGATCACGGTGGGAGGTGAAGGATTACCCGGCGACGCGTTGCGGCAATGGCGCAACGGTCCGCTTGGGTCTATCCGGCTCGACAACTTGTACGGTCCGACCGAAACGACCATCGCTTGCATGTATCGCGAAACGTGCGCTCAGGACGAGGACCAGGCGATCGTATCGATTGGCGGTCCTTATCCGTCGCGCTCGGTTCACGTCTGCGATGCCGACGGCAACGAGGCGCCGGCCGGCGCGCTAGGCGAATTGTGCATTGGCGGCCATACGCTTGCGCGAGGTTATCTCGGGCGTGGCGGGCTGACCGCGGAGCGTTTTGTTCCTGATCCGAATGGACCGTCCGGCAGCCGGGTGTATCGGACTGGCGATCTGTGCCGCCGCCGCGCGGACGGCAGCATCGACTTCCTCGGGCGGATGGACCAGCAAGTGAAATTGCGCGGTTATCGCATAGAGCTCGGCGAGATCGAAGCGGTGCTGCGCGAAGCGCCCGGCGTGCAGGCGGCGGCAGCCGCGTTGCGCGGCGAAGGCGATGCGAAACGGCTCGTGGGCTACGTGGTGGGCGACGCCGACGACGCCACGGTCCGTCGCATCCTGCAGAGCCGTCTGCCGGGTTACATGGTGCCATCGGCCTTGGTGTGGATGGAGCACTTGCCGCTGATGCAGAACGGCAAGGTGGATCGCGCGGCGCTGCCCGAACCGGGCGTGGAACTGGCGCGCCAGCGCATTGCGCCGCGTACGGAGTTGGAAGCCGCGTTGCTGGCGATCTGGCAGTCGGTGCTGGGCCGTGACGGTCTGAGCATGACCGACAATTTCTTCGAGGTCGGCGGCCACTCCTTGTTGCTGATGCGGGTGGCATCGCGGATTCGTCAGGAACTCGGCCGCGATGTCTCGCTGCAGACGCTGTTCCTGCATCCGGTTCTTGAAAGTCTGGCGGCCGAACTGGCGTTGCACGAGGCGCGTGCGGCAGACGTCATTTTGCCGCGCGAGTCTGCGGCTCGCATTCCGCTGACCCATGAGCAGGAGCGATTGTGGTTTCTATGGAAGCTCGAACCGGACAGCGCCGCATACACGATTACGGGCGCCGTCAACTTGAGCGGCGCGCTCGACCGGCAAGCCATACGCGGAGCACTTGATCGCTTGCTCGAGCGACACGAAAGCCTGCGTATGCGTTTTGTCGAAGAGGATGGACAACCGTGGCAAGTAGTCGATAACGCCGCACTTGATAGCCCTCAAGCGCTCTATGGCTGGCATGAAGAAAGCGTCGTGGGTCAGGACGAACTTGACGTGCGCTTGCTTGAATTGGGCCGCGAGCCCTTCGATCTCGAACATGGGCCCATGCTGCGCGTCACGTTGCTGGCACGTGCTCAGAACGAGACCGTCCTGCATTTCGCGATGCCTCATGTTGTATCGGATGCGTGGTCGCAAGGCATCCTGCTGCGCGAGTTCTCGAAGTTGTATCGCGCGGCGATCCGCAACGAAGCGGCTGATCTCGCGCCTCTGCCGATCCAGTACGGTGACTATGCGCTATGGCAGCGTAACCCTCGCAACGAAGCCGCACTCGATACCCACTACGCGTACTGGCAGCAAGAGCTCGGCGGCGAACAACCGCTGCTTGCGTTGCCTGTCGACCGGGTATGTCGTGGAGTGCGTAGCAATGCGGGCGCGGTCGTTGAGCGATCGATCGGCGCTGGGCTGGCCGATGCGCTTGATCAACGCTCCCGCGAGCACGGCGCCACGCGTTTCATGACCTTGCTGGCCGCGTTCGGGACGCTGCTGCAAGGCTATGGCGCACAGGACGACGTCCGCGTCGGCGTCCCGGTTGCAGGCCGCGACCGCCTTGAAACTGAGCCGCTAATAGGCTTCTTCGTTAACACGCTGGTGGTCCGCATGGCCACGCGCCGGACCGAACCATTCAGCGCGTTGTTGGCCGAGGTACGCGACCGGATGGTGGGCGCGCAGGCGCATGCCGGCGTGCCGTTTGCGAAGCTCGTCGAACTGCTGCAGCCACAACGCAGCATCGCGCATACGCCGCTGTTCCAGGTGATGTTCAATTACGGCGCAGAGCCGCGCTCGCAAGTTGAGCTGCCGGGTATCGAAGTGAGCACGCTGAGCGGCGGCACGGGGACAGTGCAGTTCGACCTGTCGCTGGATGTATCGGTTAATGAGGCAGGCCTCAAGCTCGCTTTGACCTACGCAACCGATCTCTTTGACCCGGCGACGGCTTCGCGTCTTCTCGACAGTTACGTTGCTGTGCTGGAGACAGTCGCGAGCCAGCCTGACACGCGTGCGGTGCCGCTGCTGGGAGATCGCCAGCAACAGCAACTACTGGCGTGGGGCCGCAACGACCAGACATTTGCGCAGGCAGAGCCGGTGCACCACTTGTTCGAACGTCAGGCGATGAAGACGCCCGATGCGATCGCTTTGGTGTTCGCCGAGCAGACGTTGACCTATCGCGAACTCGACGAACGGGCCAACCGGCTCGCGCACAAACTGCTGCGGCTGGGTGTACGGCCTGAGGTGAAGGTCGGTATCGGCCTGGAGCGTTCTGTAGAGATGGTGGTCGGCTTGCTGGCCGTGTTGAAGGCTGGCGGTGCCTATGTGCCGCTCGACCCGCAGTATCCGGCGGAACGTCTGGCATACATGATGGCCCATGGCGGCGTGCGCTTGTTACTCACGCAAAGCGCCATCACACAGCGCTTCAGCACTCTGCCGACGCTGACGCTCGACACGCTGAATCTTGATGACGAACCGTCGCACAAACCGCACGTGGATGTGCACGGACACAACCTGGCCTACGTCATCTATACGTCTGGTTCCACGGGCCAGCCTAAGGGCGTGATGGTTCATCACCACGCACTCAGCCACTTCATCCACAGCATGCAGGCGAAGCCCGGCCTCGCAGCGGACGACGTGCTGGTCGCCGTGACGTCGCTGTCATTCGATATTGCCGCGCTTGAGTTGTATCTGCCACTCGTCGTTGGTGCCCGGATCGTCCTGGCTACGCGAGAGGTGGCTCGGGACGGCGCGGCGCTGGCACGGCTGGTGCAGGACTCGAAGGCAACGGTGCTCCAGTCGACCCCTGCCGGTTGGCGGCTGCTGCGGGCCGGCGGCTGGCCGCAGACGCCGCTTGTGCGCTTCAAGGGACTGTGCGGAGGCGAGGCCCTGCAGCCGGATCTGGCGCACGACCTGAACGAACAGGGCGTCGAGCTATGGAATATGTACGGTCCCACCGAGACCACGATCTGGTCGACGGCCGGTCGCGTGCTGGACGCTACGCCGGTTCTGGGCAGTCCTGTCGCGGGAACGCAGCTTTACGTCCTCGACTCGAGCATGGCGCTCGTCCCTCCCAACGTGCCGGGTGAGTTGTACCTCGGTGGTGTCGGGCTGGCGCGTGGTTATATCGGGCAGGGCGGGTTGACGTCGGAGCGATTCGTGGCGGACCCGTTCAACGGCAACGGCGCACGTTTGTATCGGACGGGCGATCTCGTGAAGTGGCGGGCCGATGGTCACCTTGAATATCTGGGGCGGATTGACCATCAGGTGAAGATCCGGGGCTTTCGTATCGAACTGGGAGAGGTCGAGGCGCAGTTGCTGGCGCAACCGGAGGTGGGCGAAGCAATAGTCGCGGCGCACGAAGGAACGGGAGGCGCGCGGCTGGTAGCGTATGTTTCGCGTCGCGTGGGGCAGCACGCGGACGCTGCCACGCTCGCCGGGCGGCTGCGAGAAAAACTGATCGCGGTGTTGCCGGAGTACATGGTGCCCGGTCTTATCGTGGTGATGGACCGCCTGCCGTTGAACACGAATGGCAAGGTCGATCGGCACGCGCTGCCGCTGCCTGAGCAAACCGAACGGATCTGGGAAGCGCCGAAGGGCGAGATAGAACGGGTCATCGCTGGCGTCTGGCAGGACGTGTTGCGCGTCGAGCGTATCGGTCGGCACGACAATTTCTTCGAACTGGGTGGGCAGTCGTTGTTGGCATTGCGCGCGGTGGCCGCGCTGCGTGAGGCGTTGAACGTTGAGTTGCCGGTGCAGAAATTGTTTGCGTATCCGGCGCTGGCAGATCTGGCGCGAACAATCGAGCAAGGCGCGTTGGGTGCGATGCCTGGGTCAGCGGTCGTGCTCTCCTCCAGACCAAACGGAATGCTAAGCATCCCGCTTTCGCCGGCACAGGAGCGCCTGTGGTTCTTCTCACGCCTCAGTCCACAGAGTCCCGCATACAACCTTGCGGGTGCAGTGAAACTGGAAGGCGCGCTCGACCGCGACATCCTGCGTCAAGCAGTCTCGGCGCTCGTCGCGCGTCATGAAAGCCTGCGCACGCGTTTTGTTGAGGTCGATGGTGTCGCGATGCAGCAAGTCGATGTCGTCGAACCGGGCTGGTCGGTGCTGGATCTGGAAGATGTCCCGCAAGAAAGCAGAGCCAGGCGCGTGACGGACACTGTCAATGCGATCTCCCGCGCGCCGTTCTCGCTGGAGCAGGGACCGCTGTTTCGCGTCACGCTGATCCGGCTTGGCGACTGCGAACACGTGCTTCATTTCGTGACGCATCACATTATCTCGGATGCGTGGTCGAGCCGGATCATCCTCGACGAGTTCTCGCGCCTTTACACAGCGATCCGTCAAGGCCGCACGCACGAACTCGCCCCTCTGCCGGTCCAGTACGCCGACTACGCGCTCTGGCAGAACGGCGCGGAACAACAAGCACGGGCGGACGCGGAACTTATGTTCTGGCGTGAGCGGCTTGGAGGAGAATTGACGGCGCTCGAACTGCCGTTCGACCGCTCGCCGCCGGCTTCGCGCAATCAGTCTGGCGCGCGGGTCGATGTCAGGCTCGCGGCGCCAGTGATCGATGCAGTCAAAGAGCAGTCCAGACGACATCAGGCGACACCGTTCATGGTGCTGCTGGCTGCCTTCGACGTCTTGCTCGCACGTTATAGCGGGCAAGCCGACATCCGCGTTGGTGTGCCCGTTGCAGGGCGAGACCGGCTTGAGACGCAATCGCTTATCGGCTTCTTCGTGAACACGCTGGTCATTCGCACGGAGATGGCGGGACTCGATACCATCGAAACGCTGCTCGGCCACGTTCGCGAACGCGTGCTCGAAGCGCAGGCGCATCAGGACGTACCGTTCGCCCGCGTTGTCGACGCGCTGAATCCCGGCCGAAGCCTCGCGCATACGCCGCTCTTCAGCGTCATGTTCAACTACGATCACGGCACGGAAGGCGAAGGGCTCAGCTTGCCTGGCCTGCGAGTCTCGCCAATCGCAACATCGACGGGTACGGCGCGTTTTGATTTGGTGCTGTCGGTCCGTGAACGGCGCGATGGAATCACGGTTTCGTTGAACTATGCCCGCGATGTATTCGACGCTCAAACCGTCGAACGAATGCTGGGCCATTACGTCTCGTTGCTTGAGCAGATCGCGACGAATGACCATGCGTATCTGGCTGAGCTCGTGCTTGATCCGGAAGGTAGCCGACCAGCGCTCAGCAATCACTCGTTCATGCCGGTCGGCGAACGCATCGCCGCGCAGGCGCGGCGTCAGCCTCAAGCTCGGGCCGTGCATTGCGAAGGTGCGCGCCTCTCTTACGGTGAACTCGATGTCTGGTCGAACCACATCGCACGCGCGTTGCTTGCGCGAGGGATGGGCTCGGAGACACGCGTGGGACTGTGTCTGACGCGCTCGGTGGGATTGGTCGCGGCAGTGGTCGGTGTGCTCCGGTCCGGCGCGGCGTTCGTGCCGCTTGATCCCGCCTATCCGGCGGACCGTCTGCGCACCATGATTAACGACGCGCAACTGTCGTGCGTACTCGCCGATGCCGCCACGTTCGCGACTTGCGGTCCGCTTTTCGCAGGCCGCGAAGTCATCGACATCAATGCGCTTGAACCATCATCCGGCCATCCACTCAATGCCTCCATTCATCCCGAACAACTGGCCTATGTGATCTACACATCGGGCTCGACGGGACGGCCCAAGGGCGTGGCGATCAGTCATGTTGCGCTCAGCCGCCATCTGGACGATTTCATCGGTACATATGGAATCGATGCAAGCGTTGTCCAGTTGCAATCGTCGACGATCAACTTCGACGTGGCGCTGCATGAAATGCTGCCGGCGCTGATGCAAGGCGGTCAGGTCGAGATGCGTGGTCCGCAGCTATGGGACATCCAGACGACCAGCCGGCATCTTAAGGACGGTCGCGTCACGTTCGCGCGGATTCCGACCGCGTACTGGCAACAATGGTTGCGCACGCCGCTACCTTTGGACGACCTGTCTGCATTGCGGCAGATCACCGTGGGCGGCGAGGGACTTCCCGGTGATGCACTCGCGCAATGGCGCAACGGGCCGCTCGCCCGGATCCGGCTCGACAACCTGTACGGCCCGACGGAGACCACGGTGGCGTGCATGTATCGCGAGACGCGCGCGGTGGATACGGCACAGGCGATCGTGTCGATTGGCGAGCCATACGGATCGCGAAGTGTCTATGTGATGGACCGGCACGGTAACGAGGCGCCGGTCGGCGCGCTGGGTGAGTTGTGCATTGGCGGCCTGACGCTTGCGCGCGGTTATCTGGATCGACCTGGCTTGACCGCGGAACGGTTTGCGCCTGACCCGCGTATGCCGGGAGCACGCTTGTACCGTAGTGGCGATTTGTGCCGGCGGCGAGTGGATGGCAGCATCGACTTTCTCGGGCGGCTGGACAGCCAGGTAAAACTTCGCGGCTTCCGCATTGAATTGGGCGAGATCGAAGCGGTGTTGCGCGAAGCACCCGGTGTGCAGGCAGCGGTTGCTTCGCTGAACGGTGAGGGAGAGGCGAAGCGGATCGTCGGTTACGTGGTCGGGGATCGTGACCAGTTCGATGAAGCAGCCGTTCGCCGTGTACTTGAAAGTCGTTTGCCGGGTTATATGGTGCCGTCGGTGCTGGTGTGGCTCGAGAGTCTGCCGCTCATGCAGAACGGTAAGCTCGATCGTGCCGCGCTGCCCGAACCGGGTGATCGCAAGAGCGCTGAGAGAACCGCGCCGAGTACGCCCCTCGAAACGCAGTTGCTTGGCATCTGGCAGGAAGTGCTGGAGCGCGATGACCTTGGCGTCACCGATAACTTCTTCGAAGCAGGTGGACATTCGCTGCTCGCGCTCAAGGTGCTCGCCAAGAGCGCTCAGTCCGGCTTGGCGAGCTTGACTCTCGAAGCGTTGTTCCAGCATGCGACGGTCCGCACGCTCGCGGCGTATCTTGGCGCACGCGACTCAAGTGGTGAGCCCGCTGCGAATGTTGTATCGATGAGCGAGCGCACCGATGCGCCGATCGTCTTCGCGATCCACCCGGCATCAGGTCTGGTCGCGGACTACCGACTGCTTGCGGCTGCACTCGATGGCGTCGCGAACGTGTACGGCGTGCAGGCGCCGTTTTATACAGAGGATTGGTGGCCCGGTGATTTGTCGGAGCTTGCTGCCGACTACGCCGCGCGAATTCGCACGGTGCAACCGGTCGGGCCATACCGGTTGATCGGCTGGTCCGTGGGTGGAGTGATCGCGACCGAGGTGGCGCGCGTGCTGGCACGTGATGGCGGGGAGGTGCCGTTCGTAGGCCTGATTGATGCACACGTGCCGAAGGCCGAAGACAATCGGGAGCCCGGCGATGAAGCCCCGGTGACTCACGAGCAGATGCGTACGTATCGCGCGACCGATCACGAGCTGCAGAAAGTGCTCGACGATGCCGGCAAGAAATGGCCGTCAATGCAAGGCGACCTGGCCGACGTCAGCACTCGCGCGCTGCTCAGCAAAGTAATGTTGTTCCAGCGGCACCTGGGTCATATCGTCCGTTACACGGAACGGGCGCCGCTGCCGGTCGATCTGAAATTGTGGTGGGCACGGCATCGGCCTTATCGCCCGGCACGCGAAGCGACTGCAATGTGGTCGGCACACTCGACGGGCTGGGTCTCGGTGGTCAGCGAGATCGATGCGGATCACACGCATATCGTGCGGCACAGCGATCTTTTCGATGACCTCGCGCGTGCGCTCACCTCCAGTGCTGCGAGTGACCACGATCACGACCGTCGGCCGGAGAACCTGTCATGAACTCGAGTGTGAATGACTTGACGGAGAGGTGGACATCGGGTGAAGCGGGAATGCCCGCCCGCCTCCGTACGCTGGCGCTCGAACGTCCGGACGCGGCCGCCTTGATCACCATCGACGCGGCTGGCGAAGCGCAATACGACTACGCTGAACTCGATCGCCGCGCGACATGCATAGCCGCGTACTTCAGTGATCAGCGGTCGGCGGGTGCACGTGCGTTGCTGCTGATGGACAGCGGCATCGACTATGTGAGTGCGTTTTTCGGCTGCCTGTATGCGGGGGTCGTTGCGGTCCCGGTCTATCCGCCGGAATCGAAGCGCGAGCAGCATCTGGCGCGATTACGCGGGATTGCGCAGGATGCGGGCGTGCGTTACGTGTTGACCACATCGGCGTTGCAGGAGCGCTTCGCCGAGCAATACGGCGAACTGGCGCCGGACGCAGAGATCATCGCGGTGGATGGGCTGTGCTCGACGGGTGACACCCGCGCCTTCGCGCTCCACGACGTGCAACCAGCCGATATCGCTTTCCTGCAATACACGTCGGGTTCCACGGGAACGCCGAAAGGCGTGATGGTCAGCCACGGCAATCTGATCGCGAACGAAATTGCGATCAAGGCGGGCCTCGGCGTGCAGAGCGACGATGTGTTCGTGAGCTGGCTGCCGCTTTATCACGACATGGGTTTGATCGGCAGCATGTTGCAGCCGGTCTTCAGCGGCATTCCTCTCGTGCTGATGTCGCCGCAGTATTTTCTTGAACGTCCGTTGCGCTGGCTCCAGGCTATCGCGCGGCATCGGGGCACGATTTCCGGTGCACCCGATTTCGCGTATCGATTGTGTGCCGAACGCCTTCGCGACAATGCGGTCGCGCAACTTGACCTGTCGAGTTGGCGGCTCGCTTTCTCCGGCTCGGAACCCGTGCGGCGCGACACGCTCGATGCGTTTGTCGCGCGCTTCGCGTCTGCCGGCTTCGATGCCGCCGCGCTCTATCCGTGCTACGGCCTCGCCGAGGCAACGCTCTTCGTGACGGGCGGCCGGCGCGGCGCGGGTTTGGTATCGGCCAGGTTTGAGAGCGACGCTTTGTCTGCCGCTCGCGTGGCCGTAGCGCCTGAGACCGAGCCGGGCACGGTGCTGGTCGCCTGCGGCGCGCCGCAACCGGGCCACGTGATTGAGATAGTCGATCCGGTTGGCGGGCATACACTCATGGGCGACCAGATCGGGGAGATCAACGTAAGCGGGCCGAGCGTGGCGCACGGCTATTGGCAACGTGCCGATGCCTCCTCGTCCACGTTTCGTCCCGACGGTGCGACGCGATGGCTGCGTACCGGCGACCTCGGGTTCGTGCATGACGGGCAGCTCTATATCGCCGGTCGTTGCAAGGACCTGATCATCGTGCGCGGCAAGAATCTGTATCCGCAGGATATCGAACAGGCCGTTGAAGCGTGCTGTGAGTTCGTGCGCAAGGGCCGGGTTATCGCGTTTGCCGCCGATATCGACGGCGCCGAAGGTCCTGCGCTTGCACTCGAAATCGCGCCGGTGATGAAGAAGCGCTTCACGGCGGCTGACATCGTGGCGCAGTTGAACCGCTGCGTGTTCGACGCATGCGGCGAGGTTCCTGTCGCTGTCCTGTTGTTGAATCCCGCGGCATTGCCGAAGACATCGAGTGGCAAGTTGCAGCGCGCGGCTACGCGGCAAGGCTGGCAGAACCGCACGCTGGATGCATATGCGCTGTGGGAGCGTGGTCACTTCGTAGTGGGTGCAGCCGAGGCTGATACGCCGCAGCAAGCTCCGCTCGATGGGCTCGAAAAGGAACTCGCCGCACTATGGAGCGAAGTGCTCGACCTGGAGGTCGCGACACGCCACGCACATTTTTTCGCATCCGGCGGCAGTTCGCTGACGGCGGCACGCTTGGCGGCACGTATCGGCGAACGTTGGAGGCGGCCGTTCGAGATCGGGCAGGTTTTCGAATTACCGACACTCGCGGCCATGGCCGGCGCGCTGTCGCAGGCAATTGAAAAGCCGGAGTGCGAGTCAGCCGATATCATCCCGTGGCAACGTAGTGACGAGCTTGTTGTATCGCACGCGCAGCAGCGGCAACTGTTCGCGTGCCAACTCAATCCACAGAGCCGCGCTTATCACATCGCCACCGGCATACGCTTGCGCGGCCAACTCAACATTGACGCTCTGCGCCACAGCGTCGACATCCTCGTCGAACGTCACGCCGCGTTGCGTACGAGTTTTGTCGAGATGCCGGGCTCGGAGAATGTGTACGTGCCGCGAATCCATCCGGCAACATCGCTCGACTGGATGCGAGCCGATCTTCTTGATGGAGACTTCAGCGAAGAAACGCTTGGCAAGCTCGCGCAGCGCTTCGCCGCCGAGCCCTTCGATCTTGTGCAAGGACCCGTGTTGCGCGTTGGCCTTGTCCGCTACGGCGACAATGAACACTTGCTGCTGCTGGCACTGCATCACATTGCGACCGACGGATGGTCAATGCAGATCATCGTCGATGAATTTGTCGCGCATTATCGTGCCGCTATAACGGGTACGCCAGCCGCGATTGCCGCGCCGCGGGTCGCTTATACCGATTACGCCGCGTGGCAACACCGTTGGCTCAGTAGCAGCGAAGCGCGGCGCCAGCTCGACTACTGGCGCAACGAACTTGGCGAAGAAGCACCTGCGTTGGCCTTGCCATTCGATCGTTCGCCTGGCGCCGGCACAGGAAACCTCGCCGCCGCGCGCACGCCGTTCACGCTTCCCGCAAGCCTTGCACGCCAGGTCCGCGATGCAGCAACCAGGCACGGAGCCACGCCGTTCATCGTGCTGCTCGCGGCCTATCACGCGTGGTTGTATCGCGTGACCGGGCAGGCCGATATCCGCACCGGTGTGCCGGTAGCGAATCGCCAGCGGCCTGAGACGCACGGCGTAGTTGGCTTTTTCACAAACACGATTGTGCTGCGCAGCGTCTGCATGGCATCGCTGAGTGTATCGGCGCTAGTGGCAGCGCTTCGTCGCGCGGCGATCGAAGGGCAGGCGCATCAGGCACTACCTTTCGATGTGCTGGTCGAGCGGTTGAACCCGGCGCGCGACGCGCAAGGTCTACCGCTCTTCGAGACGACGTTCAACTATCTCGCCGATGACTATCCGGCACTCGAGCGGCTGCCCGGTCTCACTGCATCGCGTTATGAGATTGAAGAAGCGCACGTGAAGGTTCCGCTCGCGCTCGATCTGCGCGAATCACGCGGAGGTGGATTGCGTGCTTACCTGACCTATGCGAGCGATCTTTTCGATGCATCGAGCGTGGAGCGAATGGCCGCGCAATACCAGCGGGTAGTTGAAGCGTTCGCCGCCGCGTTGCTCGCTGATGACCCTGCTGCTGACCGGGCTCTGGCAGCGCTCGATTTGCTCGATGCTGAAGAGCAGGCCGGCGTAACAGCCGCAAGCCGCGGCAGGGAAACAAACTTCTCCGGCGAACCGGTGCACATGCGCGTCGCGGAGCATGCGCAGATTCAACCCGAGGCGCTGGCGCTGATCGATGGAGTGGAGGGCCTGAGTTACCGCGAGCTCGATCAACGCGCGCAACGCATCGCGTGCTGGTTGCTCGATCACGGTCTTCACGTTGGCCAGCCTGTAGCGATTATCGGGGATCGCTCGGCGGCGTTTGTCGTCGCGATGCTTGGCGTGTTGAAAGCAGGCGGTGCCTTTGTTCCACTCGACGCCGGTAATCCACCTCAAAGAATTGAACAGACCTTGCGCGGTTGCAGAGCGCAGTTTGTGTTGTGGGAAAAGGAACAGGCTGGGTTCGCGCTTGAGGGTCTGCACCAGACCACCATCGATAACGCGCGACAGCACGCGCACGCGTTAGCCCGAGAGTTGCCTGCTGTTGACTCGCGCGAAGCGGCCTACGTGATTTTCACCTCTGGCTCTAGCGGCACGCCGAAGGGCGTAGTCCTACCGCACGCCGCACTGAGCAATTACGTTGACGCAGTGCTGGACCGTCTCGCGTTACCACCGCGTTCGACATTCGCGATGGTGTCGACGGTGGCTGCCGATCTTGGTCATACCGTGTTGTTCGGCGCGCTCGCATCGGGCGGCACGCTGCATCTGATCGACCGCGATACAACGCTCGACGCAGATTGCTTCGCGCGGTATATGACTCAGAACAGCA
>NZ_JAQGMM010000041.1 GCF_028292365.1 Caballeronia sp. | reverse complement strand
ACGCGCTGCCGCAAGTGTCGTGGATTGTCGCGCCCGAAGCATTCTCCGAGCATCCGAACTGGCCGGCGAACTATGGCGCGTGGTACGTCGATCAGGTGCTGCAAATTCTCACCTCGAATCCAGAAGTCTGGAGCAAGACGGTTCTGCTGATCAACTACGACGAAAACGATGGTTTCTTCGATCACGTCGTGCCACCGTTCCCGCCCTCGTCCGCCGCGAACGGGAAATCCACGGTCAGTACCGTGAATGAGATCTTCCCGGGCAGCAGCAGCTATCAGGCGGGTCCCTACGGCCTTGGAACACGGGTGCCCATGCTTGTGATCTCGCCGTGGTCAAAAGGCGGTTACGTGTGCTCGGAACTGTTCGACCATACCTCGGTGATTCAATTTATTGAAACGCGCTTTGGTTCGCGCGCAAACGTTACCGAATCGAACATCACGCCGTGGCGCCGGGCGATTTGCGGCGACCTGACGTCCGCGTTCAATTTCAAGAACCCGAACGCCGCAGTTCCCGCCTTGCCGGACACGAGCGGCTACGCCCCAACGCAACAGATTCGTCATCCTGACTATGTACCGGTGCCGCCCGCGGTTCAGGCAATCCCGAAACAGGAACCCGGCGTGCGCCCCGCCCGCGCGTTGCCCTATGAATTCTTTGTTCATGCCCAAACGAATACGGGCAAGGGCGTGAGCTTCGATTTCATCAATACAGGCGATGCCGGCGCAACCTTCCTCGTGTACACGGCCAACAGCCTGACCGCGCCAAGCTGCTATACCGTCGAAGCCGGTAAACGCCTGCAGGACCAGTTCCCGCTGACCGCCACCAATACGTACGACTTCATCGTGTACGGTCCGAACGGCTTCCTGCGCCGCTTTGCCGGCACGGCGGTCCAGCAGCACTGGTGGAATGACAAGCAGGCGCTGCCGGAAGTGGCCGAGGGTTACGACGTCGCCAACGGCAACCTGCAATTGCGCCTGAAGAACCTGGGCACGACAAGCTGCAAGTTCAGCATAGCGAACGCCTACGCGCCCGGCACGGTCATCACGCGCCAGGTGCGTGGCGGCGACACCGAGAGCCTCTATCTCGACCTGCGCGCGTCGTATGGCTGGTACGACCTGAGCGTCACCATCGCCTCGGACACCACCTTCGTGCGGCGTCTCGCAGGACACGTGGAAACCGGCAAGAGCAGCATGTCTGACCCGGCACTCGGAAGCTGAAATGTGAGCTATCAATAGAAAACGCCGCTGCGAGCAGACTCGCAGCGGCGTTCTTTCATTCAGTACACACCAGGCTTCGGGTAGCTAGCTCATGAAGCCAGCTCAGGCACCCGTATATCCTAGCGGCACCGTCGAGTTCGATTGCGCAACGCTCGCATTCTTCGACACCACGTACATCGGCATCTCAGTCAGGTTCAGCGTGACCACGCCGTTGCTGTAGGCCACTGTCGTCGCGTTGCCCATCCAGTCCAGGACCTGCACCGTACCGCTCGTTCCCGCCGCGTCGACGGTCAGGTTATAGCTGACGCTATAGGTCTGGCTGAAGCCGGTACTCGTGCTCCACACTGCGTTGTTGTGGGTCCACAGTGCGGTGATCGGGATTCCCGTGCCACGTTGCTGGAATCCATACGCATAGACACCCGACGGCGTGCCGTTCACCGGCCCGAGCGTGGTCGTGCCGTCAAGCAAACGTGTCATTGCCGCGACCGCCAGCGCTGCCGGCTTCGGACTCACGTTCGTGGCGCCGTACGCGCCCTGCGGGTCAGCCAGGTCGAAGAAGGTGCCGTAACCCGGTTCGGCCGGATAGTCCGCACCATAGAACACGTAGGTCTGGTCGGCGCCTTCACCCAGCATGATGATGTGCGTGCGCGCCACCACCGCGCCCTGCGCGAACAGGACATTCGAGGTCGGATAATTGGGACCATACGACGTACCGATGTCGTAGCTGATCCCCGTCTCCGTCACGAACAGCTTCATACCCGGCTTATAGTCCTTCTGCATTTCCTGGCGCAGGTTGCGCATCGAGTTCGTCAACGCGTTCGCGGCGTTGGCGGGACTCGGGTCGGTCGCAAGACGCTCGGGCGGATGCGACGGCGACGTGCCGGCATCGTAGTAACCATGCGTTGCGATACCGTCAAGATACTGGGCGAGACCCAGCGGCGCCATGGTTTGCAGGCGCTGCGTGGTGAGCGACGGAAACGCGTCGGCGGGACCCATGACGACCGCGTTCGGATCAGTCGCGTGGAGGCCGGCATAAACCAGTTTGTATAGCTGTACGAAATTCGCGTTCGTATCCAGCCAGAACTGGTTCGGCTCCCAGGTCACCTGGTAGTAATTTTTTGCCATTGCGGGCGAGTACTTCTGCCGCATCTGTTCCGTTTCGGTGCCGACCTGGCTCATGTATGCCTGGTACCCCGCCTGGTTGGTGGGCAAATACGAGCTTTCGTTGAAGGCGCCGGTCGGGCTGTCCCATGCCGGAATTCCGTCGAGGCGAACCAGGCGCATGATTTGGCCCGACGTATAACCCGTGTCGGTTGCCGTGGCCGTGGGTGCCCAGCTGTTGGGGCCGTTCGGCTCTGTGACCGACAGTTGGCGGTCATCAATGGTCGACGTAATGCCCAGCGCATTGAGCATTCCGGTCCAGCCGTTGAAGCCCTGCATGCCGAATCGATGCTGTTCCTGATGCGCATAGGTCGGCGTGGGCACGCTCGCCGTCACATTGGGCAGCACGCCAAAGGTTGCCATCCCGGTCGGGCGCGTACCAGCCGTCTGCACAGACCCGCCGGCTTTAGCCAGCGTCGCCGAGATCGCGAAGTACCCGGCCAGCGTCGACGTGCAACTGAGCGTCGTGGTGCTGGCGCCGGCCGGCGCGGGGAAACTGCCGCTGGCGACGGCGTTGCCGAGACTGTCGTTAACTGACCACGCGAGCGTGTCCGCGGCCGACGGGCTGGCGGTAATCACCATCGGGAACGTGCTGCCGGAGGCAAACATGCGCGTGCCATCAGTGCTCGGGGTATCGGCTGTAATGACGCCGCTGGATGAGGAACCGGTGGCGGTGACCGGCGACGCGCAGGTCATGCGCAACGCGGCGCTCGCGATCGCGGAGGGCGAAACAACAGCAGCGGGGCTGGCAGCGCCAGTCGAACCCGTGGTGCCCGCAGCGGTGCTTGCCGTCGTGCCCGACGTGGTCGCGGCGGTCCCGCCGGAGGCTGTGCCCGACGCGCCCGATGCGCTCGCGGCCGCACCCGCGCCGCCGCTAGTCGCCGCGGTGGAGCTGGAGTTGGCCGGGTCGCCGGACCCTCCACCGCCGCATGCCGCCAACGCTAGCACAACTGAACATAGTGAATAACTGAGTAGAGGGCGCAAAAAGTGTGAAGGTTGCAAAGGGTGTGTATTCATTTGAATGGCTGCCTGATCGTAGCGATGCGTAGCGATGGACCTGAACCGGGCAAACCTTCTCCCCCAAGCGCCCTTGAGGAACTCGGTATCGATTGAATCAGGAGGAAGGGCTGGCAGGATCGCTGGCAAAATCCGCCAAAACGCCGCGATTAAAAAGAACGCATGTTCTGCCTACGTGTGGGAATGAATGTTACACAGACGAAACGTTTTGAGACAGTAAAAAAGACGTAACACGTTGTAACGTCTGATTATTAATCGGTAATTCAGAATATCGTCTAATTAAACAGAAACGATAAAAGCTCTTTGAAGGGTTGTACTGTCATAAACAGCAATGTATTAAGGGATTGATTAGACGAATATCAAACAAGCTCTTCGGAGTCGTGTATCAAAACAGAAGCATTTTTGATCATTTCTCAAAACGAGCGTTTGGCGTGATTTCCAATGACGCAGGGCCGCGGCGGTGGCGGAAATGGCCGGGTGCAATCGTGGAGATTGGCTCAAGCGAAGGAATAAAAAATCAGTATGGAAAGCTTTTGTAAATCCGCTTTAAATCCCTAAGCTGGCAATGTGCTTAACCTGCAAAGAGGCGCCTGATGGCGCGCTCGCTAGGCGAATAAGGCGTGAAGGAGCTGAGAGACGGGGCTGAAAGGCGTGCGCTGCCTTTGTTTTGCAAAGCAAGCGTGGCTGATTCGCGCAATTGGTCAGGCAAGGGCATGACAAAGAGCAAGCTGGAACGGAATGCCGCATGGGCACTTTGGGCACTTTCGCCGCGGCGTTGTCGTTTGAATGAGCCTAAGGAAACCGGTCCCGCCCAGCCCACGCATGCACTTCTGCCCGGGCAAATCCGCGTTGCCTTTATAATCCGCCATGATTCCAATTTCCTGCCTCCCCGCCTGCCACCCCCTTCGCGGCTTCCGCGAAGTCCTCCCCTATGCGGTGGCCGTATGAAAACTCCAAAAAGGCTGCTGCCGTTGCTGGAAGAAGGTTTGATCGACGAGGTGATCGGCCAGTTGATGAGCGGCAAGGAAGCGACCGTCTATGTCGTGCGCAGCGGCGACTCCACCCGTTGCGCGAAGGTCTATAAAGACGCAAAGCAGCGCAGCTTCCGGCAAGCGGCTTCATACCGCGAAGGCCGCACGGTGAAAAACAGCCGGCAAGCGCGCGCGATGGAAAAAGGCACGCGCTACGGCCGCCAGATGCAGGAAGAAGCGTGGCAGAACGCCGAGGTCGACGCGCTGTTCCGCCTCGCCAATGCCGGCGTGCGTGTACCGCAACCGTACATCTGCACCGATGGTGTGTTGTTGATGGAACTGGTAGTAGATGCCCAGGGCGACGTTGCGCCGCGTCTGAATGACGTGGACATGAGCCACGCGCGCGCGCTTGAGCTGCATGAACTGCTGCTGAGCCAAGTCGTTCGCATGTTGTGCGCCGGCATGATTCACGGTGATCTATCCGAATACAACATCCTGCTGGCCGCCGATGGTCCGGTGATCATCGACTTGCCGCAGGCCGTGGATGCCGCCGGCAATAACGAAGCGGCAGCCATGCTGCAACGTGACGTCGATAACCTCGCGACCTACTTCGGCCAGTTCGCGCCTGAATTGCTGAAGGCGAGCTATGGCAAGGAGATGTGGGCGCTGTATGAAGCGGGCCTGCTCGCAATCGATACAAAGCTCACGGGTCACGTGGAAGTCGACACCACTCCGGTGGATCTCGAAGCTGTCATGCAGGAAATTGAAGACATCCGGCTTGAAGAGGAAGCGCGAGTGAGACGTGAGCAAGAACTCGATAGTTAGTTTCGCTCGCGCCGGTGGACGGGGTTTGGGGCGTTTGGCGGGTTTGGGGTAGTGGTCGGGGTTGCGCTTGGGTTGCTAGGTTCCTGCGTTAGCGGTCTGAGTCAGTGCCGGGTTGCTGCTGCTTAGCTTAGTGGCCTGCTTGAGTTCGCTATTCTCTTTATCGCTATTAGCCACTGCGCGTGGCAGCGCGTCATTTCCTGGTCCTTAGCGACAAAGAGACGAAGCAAAGAAAACGCTTTTAACCACGCTACCCTAAGTGTCCACAGCGTGCAGTTTTTGTTCATGGGTGCCCCAAAAGCACGGTGCTCGCCAGAGCCACGGATGTGTGAACCCCTCCTTCTCCGTACACAGATACCCACACGCTTCGCCACCAGTGATTGAACCTGCCTCCGGTTCACCCCGCGCTATCCGCGAACAACCTTCCTCCGAATTTCTACGCACGACGAAACACATAGCCAACGCAGCAGCGCTCCCCCCAACCGCGTCCGCCGGCGAGCGAGCGAACACTACCGTTCGAGTTCGCTCGCCAGCGCATCAAGCGTCGGCCCGCATGGCGCCTCTACTTTCAGTTGCAATAGCGCGTCAGCCCGCGTCTTCCCCAGGTTGACCGCCGCGATCGGCTTGCCGGCACGCGCAGCCCACTCGCAAAAGCGAAATCCCGAATACACCATCAACGACGAACCGAGCACGAGCATGGCATCGGCCTGCTCAAGCGCAGCTGCCGCCGCGTCCACGCGGGTCCGTGGCACACCTTCGCCGAAAAACACCACGTCAGGCTTGAGTAGACCACCGCAGCGCGTACAAGACGGTGCGTGGAAAGCATCGAAGTCGTAACCCTCAAGTTGCGCATCGCCATCCGCCACCGGCAACGCAGCCAGGCCAACGAAGCTGGGGTTATCGGCGATAAGTCTCTGCTGGAGCGCCGCGCGCGAGGTCTCGTCGCCGCATTCCATGCATCGAACCCGACCAATATTCCCATGCAATTCAATCACGTCCGTATTGCCCGCGCTCGTATGCAGCCCGTCGACGTTCTGCGTAACAAGCCTTTCGAACAGGCCCAGATGCTCGAGTCGCGCCACCGCGAGATGCGCGGCATTCGGTGCAGCACCCGCAACCAACGGCCAGCCGATCATGCTGCGCGCCCAATATCGTTTGCGGGAAAACTCCGAGCCCATGAAGTCTTTTAGCAAAATAGGCGCTCGACCAGTACGCTGCCCTTCAGTATCCCGGTAACAAGGTATTCCGGATTCCGTACTAATTCCAGCACCAGACAAAACGAACAGCCGCGGATGCCGTTCGACGAAATCGTAAAGGGGGTTTAAAAGCGTTCGAGACGCGTAATCCGGCAGATTTTTCATCTTCGGAATAGTAGCGGCAACACGCTTTTTCTGCTGAAGCGCGGCTCGGTCCGGCGCCTTTGCACCAAAGTGATGATCTGGAACATCGAAATAAAGTCTCCAACCTATAGACGAATAGCCCTCGCCCCTTTCGTACCTTGACATTCCGCCCGTCTGTTTCAACCATACCTGGTGGTGAGCGATCCGCTGACCTCACGAACCATCAGGTGCACGCGTGAACACCGATCTTCTCAACTCGACTTTCGCGGCGCTCGCCGATCCGACCCGGCGGGCAATCCTCGCGCGGCTTGTCCGAGGCGAGGCGTCAGTGTCCGAGCTTGCCGAGCCATTCGACATGACGCTCGCCGCCGTGTCCAAACATCTAAGGGTGCTCGAGCATGCCGGGCTGATCGTGCGTGAACGCGACGCGCAACGCCGTCCATGCCGCCTCGCCGCAGCGGCCTTGAAAGATGCAAGCGAATGGTTCGACCCGTATAGACGGTTATGGGAATCCAGCGAAGGCGGGAGGACACGTTAAACCGCCCTCCTCAAACTGACCGAGACCAATGCCATTACAGAATCCGTTACAACACCCGAGCCGCGAGCTTCATTGACTTCACCGGTTTCGGAAACAACGGATAGGCGACCAATGCGCAGACAGCGGCAGCAAGCCAGACAACGCCCCACGATCCGACCGCAAGCAAATGCGGAATGCACAGCGGCGTCAGGAACAAGCCGAGATACACGGCGGTATTGACCATCCCGAGCGCTGTGCCCGCCCGATCCTTGCCGGCCAGCGTCGCGAGTTCCGTGTAGGCCACGCCATGCCACGCGGACACGCAGATCCCGGCGAACGCAATCAGCACCATCAGCAACGCTTCCGGCACCCGCTGACCGAATGCCACCGCAGCTCCCAGCACCACGAACGATGCCACCGCGACCAGCGTTGACCCACGCAGATACCCCCGCCGGTTGCCACGTTTATCGGTGAAACGGCCGCTCGCGACGCGCATGATCATTGCGCCGAGCTGGACGGTGACCATCGTCGCGGTAATGCCCGTTATGCCGACATGCGCGAAGTCATGCAAAAACACGGTAGCGAAAGTCAGCACCGCGAACTGTGGCACGCACAAAATGCCGATGCCCGCCACGACACGCCAGATCATCCGGTCGCGCAACGGAGCGACCACCGGCGCGGCCGGCATGGGTGAACTCGCAGTCGACCCGGCATGCGCTGCAACAGGCGACTCTGGCGGCTCATGCAACCAGAACCAGGCTAGCACGCCCGAGAACGCGCACATGGCCGCCAGCACCCCGTACACCGGCCGGAATCCGCCTGTGGAGGCAAGCCAGGGCAGGATCAACGCGCCCAGGCCGCCGCCAAGCGGCACGGCGGTCTGGCGAATGCTCATCGCCAGGCCGCGTTCGCCTTCCTGGAACCAGCGCATGACCGCGCGCCCGCTGGATCCGTTCACGCTCCCGCCGACCAGACCGACCAGGCACATCGATGTCACGAGCCATAACAAACCCGGAACGCCCGCATGCGACGGCACGACGAACAACATCATGGAGAGCAACGCGGCAGCAGTCGCGGCCAACCCGGTCAGCAAGATCGGCCGGTCACCCCAGCGGTCGGTTGCGACGCCCCACGGTAACTCCGTGATCGCCACCCCCAGCCCCATAGCCCCCAGCGCCAGCCCGAGCGCCGCATTGCCGAGGTGATAATCCGCACGAAGCCAGACGGCAGTCGTGGGAATGCCCGCAGCGGCAGCCGAAAAACTCACGTTCGCGGCCACGCCGACGCCCAGCACTTTCCATCGGTGCGACGCGCCCAGTTCGCGGGGCCGCGTTGCCGGCAACGGGATTGCGGATTGAGTTTCCATGCTTTTCTCGCTTGAATGCTGTCGATGGACGTAGTGTCGCGGCTTATCATCGTCCTGAATATCAAGTAATATTGATTGATGATTCGACAAAACAGGATGATCGACCATGTCACAAACCAATTTCGATGTCGCCTCGCTGCGGACCTTCGTGGTCGGCATGGAGCTGGGAAGCTTCGCGAAGGCGGCGGACCGCGTCGGGCGCTCGACCTCGGCCGTCAGCGCGCAGATCAAGAAACTGGAGGAGCAGTCGGGCGCGCCGCTGTTCAAGAAAGCCGGGCGCAATCTCGCGCTCACCGAAGCGGGTGAAACCATGCTGCGGTTCGCGCGCAGGCTGGTCGATCTCAATGACGAAGCCGCTGTCGCCGTGCGCGGCCCCGACCTCGAAGGCTGGGTCAGGCTTGGGCTGCAGGAGGACTTTGGCGAAGCCATGCTGCCCGATGTCCTGGGCCGGTTCTCGCGGGCGCATCCGAAAGTGCGGATCGAGGCACGGGTCGCGCGCAATACGGAACTGCTCAGCCGGATCGATTCGAACGACCTCGACCTGGCCCTGATCTGGGACGACTCGGTCTCTCTCGCGCATGAATTTCCAGGCAGCGACCGGCACGAGATGATCGCCGAGCCCGGGATGTGCTGGATCGGTTCATCAACCTTGCCTTGGAATCCTGATCCAGCAGAACCGCTGCCACTGGTTGCGTTCGATCGCGCCTGCCTGTTTTTCAGCGCCGCCACCGACGCGCTCGATCGCGCGAATATCCAGTGGCGCGTGGCGTTCACGAGTCCGAGTCTCTCCGGCCTGTGGGCCGCCGCGGCAGCAGGCCTTGGACTGACCGTGCGCACGCGCTATGGCCTGCCCGCTTCCGTCAGTGCATTCGAGGGCCGGGATCTGGGATTGCCCGCGCTGCCGTCGCTGCCGCTGTCGCTTGTGCGGGCGTCGGTTACGCCCACGCCACCGGTGCAACAACTCGCGGCGCTTATTCTTCAATCCGTACGAGGCGACTCGGTGTCGCTGGACCGGATCGCGGCGTGAGCGGCGCTGCGTTAGCACGGAACCAAAAATAGGAAGCCATTCACGCATCGCCCGTAGTCCAGGTTCGACGGCCCGCTTTTTGCTGAAACCCGGAGAACGACTGACGGGAGTGCGATATGGCCGGTTCCATGCAGCGAGCAGCAAGATTCGACGATCTTCGAGAGGACCAGGGTACGCGCGTAAGCATTGCCGATACCCCCATCCTGCTGGTCCGCGAAGGCGACCAGGTACATGCGTTTTCAGCCGATTGCCCACACGCCGGCGCGCCGCTCGAGCAGGGCGCGATATGCAATGGACGCATTGTTTGTCCGTGGCATAAAGGCACCTTCGCGGTTGCCGACGGCAGCCTGATCGAACCGCCGCCGCTGGCCGGTTTGAAACGCTATCCGGTAGCGATTGAAAACGGCGACGTACTGGTTTCACCGCACGCGCAAAATGAGCCCGCGCGCACGCCGGCTGCAGACACACGCACGATGGCAGTGATCGGTGCGGGCGCTGCGGGCGCGGCTGCCTGCGCCACGCTGCGCGAAGCCGGCTTCGATGGCCGTCTTGTGCTGATCGGGCCCGAGCACGGCATGCCCTACGATCGCACGGCGCTCAGCAAGTTCGTGCTCGCCGGCGACATGCCGCCCGAGAAGATCCCTCCGCTTTTGCCCGACGATTTCCTGTCGACGCAGCGTATTGAGCGTGTTGAAGCAAACGTCGAGAGACTCGATGCCGGCACGAAGCAAATCGATCTGTCCAACGAGCTCACCCTGAATTACGACGCCGCGCTGATCTGCACAGGGGGTATCCCCAAGCCAATGGATGTGCCCGGTTCCAACTTGCACGGCGTTTTCCTGCTGCGCTCACGAGACGACGCCGCCACGATTCTTTCCTCGCTCGAAGCCGCGAGAAAAGCGCTGATCGTGGGCGCAAGTTTCATCGGGCTGGAAGTGGCTTCATCGCTGAGAAAACGAGGGATGGACGTCACCGTTATCGCTCCAGGAAAGGTGCCGCTCGGCTCGCAATTCGGCGATGAACTAGGCCGCATGTTTCAACGCCTGCACGAGAAAAACGGCGTGGTCTTTCGCATGGAGTCCAAAGTCACCGCGTTCCTGGGCGATGACGTCGTGAAAGAGGCTGAACTCGATAGCGGCGAAAAATTGCCGGTCGACTTGGTGATCATCGGCACGGGCGTGCGCCCGGCTACCGACTTCCTGCAAGGCGTCGAGCTAGCGGATGACGGTGGCATTCCCGTGGATTCATCGATGCACGTCGCCGGTCTCGCCCCCGGTCTTTACGCCGCTGGTGACATCGCGCAATTCCCCCTGCCACGCTCGGACAAAACGCTACGCATAGAACACTGGCGCGTCGCCCAACAACACGCGCGTGTCGCTGCGTTGAACATGGCCGGCGCCGACGAGCATTACACGGGCGTGCCGTATTTCTGGACCTATCACTTCGGCAAGCGCGTCGAATATCTCGGCCATGCGAGCGAGCACGACGAAGTAGTGATCGACGGCGATCTTGATGCTCAGGCGTTCATCGCTTATCTGCTGAAGGATGGCCACGTCGCAGCGGCCGTTGCATGCGACCGCGAAGCGCCTGCCGCGCGGCTGGCGGAAGCCATGCGTGTCCCGTTGACGCTGGCGCAAGCGCGCAGCGCCGCTGCCGGTTGATGCAGTCATGGCGACCCGGCCCATCGGCATTCGTCCGGACCAGCAACCGGAAAACCTCGATCAATGCCGCCGCTGCCTGCTGTGGGAAGCGGCCACGCAAGCGGTCCCAGGTGCGGGTCCACGGCATGCGCCACTGATGCTCGTTGGCGAACAACCTGGCGATCAGGAAGACCTGCAAGGCAAGCCGTTTGTCGGTCCCGCCGGCGCATTGCTGGATAAAGCGCTCGATGAAGCCGGCGTGGACCGCAGCCGGGTGTATGTGACCAACGCGGTCAAGCATTTCAAGTGGGAACCGCGGGGCAAGCGACGGTTGCACAAGACCCCGGCGCAACGCGAAGTGGACGCGTGTCACTACTGGATCGAACGGGAGTTGGCGGAACACGATCCGAAGGTTGTTGTTGCGTTAGGTGCGACCGCGTTGAAGTCCGTGTTGCAAAAACCAAGCGTGAAATTGCAGGCTTCCATGGGCGATGCGATCGAACACGATGGGCGTCTGGTTATTGCGACCTTTCATCCGTCGTATGCGCTACGCGCCCCCGATGCCGGGACGCGCGAGAGTGCGTATCGCGCGATTGTGGAGGCCTTCAAACACGCCCATCGATTGATTAAAGATTGATTCCAAAGCACGCTAAACAACCCGGGAGCGACGATATGGCGACGGCATCGAAGAGCGGCACAAGCAGCAACGGCAAGCGCAAGACCACACGTCAGAAACATGCGCGCGCAAAGCCAAAATCGACGCAGCGTTCGAACCGTTCAAACCCCAGGCGCTGGTCGCATCACGTGATGGAAACAAGCGATGCAATGGATATCCAGCATGAGATTTTCAAGGAAGGCAGCGCGCAGGAGATCGCCGATTCGCTGAAGAAATCGTCGACTCGCAGTAGCCGGCGCAAAGGCACCCCGTTCCAGTCCGCCATGTCGATGCTGAACTTCTACATCAATCGCGCCGGACGAAACCTGCCGAAGTCTCGGCGGACGACCCTGGATAATGCAAAGAAGCGCCTGCGCGAAGCGTTCGGCCGCAAGCCGTGATTGCTGCGTGATTGCTGCGTGATTGATACATGAAGGCAGTGGTGGAATGCGCCTTGCTACTGAACCTCGCTATTGACCGCCAAGCGGCGGAAGCATCTGGCTCGCTCAGGCGGCGAGTATCGCCGTATTTGCCGGCCACCCAAGGAGGCGTCATGCCCGACAACACCGATCTGAATCCCGGCGACGAGGCTGCGCCCGGCACGCCTGGAACCGGCGAGAACCTCTGTCCTGGATGCAACGGTTCGGGAAAGAAGGAAGGGCAGAAGTGCGAACAGTGCAACGGCACCGGTAAGGTAATCGAGGGTATTGGCGGTGCGTGATTACCTTCGTAGCAGCGCGTTTTCCTTCCCACGCCGGGGAGTGCTCAAGGCCATTGTGACGGCCACCGTGTGCACGGTGAGCCTGTGCGGTCTCGTATTGCTGGACGGTTGCGCCAACGCAGCAGACAACCCCGCGATGGGTTATGGACCGAATCCCACGCTGCCTCCTCCGCATACAACGCTGATTCCCACGCTTAACGTGGCGCCCGCGAAACCCTGGCCCGAGGGCACAATGCCGACAGCCGCAGCGGGCTTCAGCGTAGCAGCGTTTGCCAAGGGACTCGATCATCCACGCTGGCTCACCACACTGCCCAACGGGGACGTACTTGTGGCAGAAAGCAATGCGCCCGCCGTTCATGATTCGGAGGGCGGCATCAAAGGCTGGATCGCGAAACAGTTTCAAAAGCGCGCAGGCGCAGCCACCGCAAGCCCGGATCGCATCATCCTGCTTCGCGACAGCCACCATGATGGCGTAGCAGACCAGCGCTCCGTGTTTATCGACAAGTTACATTCCCCGTTCGGCATGGTGCTGGTCGGCGACGACCTGTACGTGGCGAACACGGACGCCATACTGCATTTCAAATACCACGCGGGCGACACGTCTATTGCAGGACCGGGTGAAAAACTCACCGACCTGCCGGCAGGACCTATCGATCATCATTGGACCAAGAACCTGATCGCAAGCCGCGACGGCGCACTGCTTTACGCCACGGTTGGGTCTAACAGCAACGCGGGCGAGAACGGCATCGAGGCGGAAGAAGGTCGCGCGTCGATCATGGAAATTGATCGGGCAACGGGCAAATCGCGCATCTTTGCATCGGGCTTGCGCAATCCTAACGGCATGTCCTGGAACCCCGAGAGCGGCGCGCTTTGGACCGTGGTCAATGAGCGCGACGAGTTAGGAAACAACCTTGTTCCCGACTACATGACGGCAGTAAAAGACGGCGCTTTTTACGGCTTTCCCTACAGTTATTACGGCCAGCACATTGATACTCGCGTGAAGCCCCAGAATCCCGGGATGGTCGCCAAGGCGATACCGCCGGACTACGCGTTAGGGTCGCATGGTGCTCCGCTGGGCTTCACGTTCTACAACGCCACCTTGTTCCCGGCGAAGTATCGCAATGGTGCGTTCATCAGTCAGCATGGCTCGTGGAATCGCAAGCCGCGCAGTGGCTACAAGGTGATTTTTGTGCCATTTTCCGGGGGCAAACCGTCGGGACCGCCTGAAGACATCCTCACGGGGTTCCTCTCGCCGGAAGGCGATGCACGAGGACGTCCGGTCGGTGTGACGCTCGACCGTGACGGCGCGCTGCTGGTTGCCGACGACGTGGGCAACGCAGTCTGGCGTGTCACGCCGTCTTCATCGTCCGCGCAAAATTGATGGCAAAACGCTGATGGCAAAACGCACCGCCCCGGCGAACGGATTGTTCGCCGCCGCCGAAGCCACGCTGATCGGTCTTTACGACGCCGGCGTGCTGTCCCCGGCAGTGCTGCAACGTGTCATAGCCGGTTTTGCAAACAGCACGGTCGACTGGAACACGCCGCCCCGGCTTCGTACCGTCGACAATAAATCGCTGCACGAAGTGGTCGCCATGACCATGATGCCGGGACGAACCTTACGCAATGCATCGAAAGAATTTTTTGCGGTGATCGGGCATATTGGTGGTATCAGTGCTGAAGAGCGTGATGAACCCGAGGAGTCCGATGAACTGCCAGATGAGCCGCCCGATGACGAACCCGACAGCGATCTGATCAACCAGTTATCAGGCGGTAGCGGCCGGAAAAGTGCCGCTAAAGCCGCGCGCAAGACAGCACCGTCTGTCGGCTTCAATCCGCTCCTGCATGCAAGCTCTCCGCGTAAAAGCCGCCAGTCATAGCATTGCCTTTGATCCATGTCATGGTCGTGACTGACCGTGAACCTGTCGCACGCGGCACAATACAGAATGCCTTAGCGCCTGAATCCCTTAGCACAGAGCGACCCGCAAGAGTGACCCGCCGGATCGAGTGACACCGCCCTCCAACCAACGGATACAACGGACACGATATGGACACGCAGGCAACTCCCCGCTCCCTCCCCCTTTCTCCCGACGAATTGCGCAAGATCGACGCCTACTGGCGCGCCTGCAATTATCTGTCGGTAGGAATGATCTATTTACGCGCCAATCCGCTCCTGCGCGAGCCGCTCAAGGCGGAGCACATCAAGCAGCGCTTGCTCGGACATTGGGGTTCGGACCCCGGTCAGTCGTTCACGTGGGTGCACCTGAATCGCCTGATCATGAGGGACGACCTGAACGTCATGTATGTCTCGGGACCGGGTCATGGCGCACCCGCCACCTTGTCGAACTCTTACCTGGAGGGTTATTACTCCGAGGTCTACCCGGATCGTAGTGCTGACGAAACCGGCATGCTGCGCCTGTTCCGTGCTTTCTCGTCGCCTGGGGGCATCGGTTCGCATTGCACCCCTGAAACGCCTGGGTCCATTCACGAAGGCGGCGAGCTGGGCTACAGCCTCTCGCACGGCTTTGGCGCGGCATTCGATAACCCCGACCTGATCGTCGCGGTGGTGGTGGGTGACGGCGAAGCCGAGACCGGCCCGCTCGCCACGTCGTGGCATTCGAACAAGTTCCTGAACCCGGTGGTCGATGGCGCGGTGCTGCCCATCCTGCACTTGAACGGCTACAAGATCGCGAACCCGACCATCCTCGCGCGCATTCCGCAAGAAGAACTCGAAGCGCTGATGATCGGTTACGGTTACAAGCCGCACTTTGTCTCGGGCAATGAGCCCGCTGTCATGCATCAACTGATGGCCGAGACACTGGAAACGTGTATCGGCGAGATTCGCGCGATCCAGGCTCATGCACGTTCGACTGGCGACACCACGCGGCCGCGCTGGCCCATGATCGTCTTGCGCTCGCCTAAAGGCTGGACTGGTCCGAAGGAAGTCGACGGCCACAAGGTCGAGGATTTCTGGCGCGCACACCAGGTGCCAGTGCTCGATCCGGTGACCAACGCGAAGAGCCTGAAGATCGTGGAAGCGTGGATGCGCAGCTACAAACCCGAGGAACTCTTCGACGAAAATGGCACGCTGATTGAAGAACTTCGCGAGATGGCGCCGAAGGGCGACCGTCGCATCAGCGCAAATCCGCACGCGAACGGCGGCCGGCTCAGGCGCTCGCTCGACCTGCCGGACATCCGCGACTATGCGTTCAAAGTCAAAGACCCGGCCGGCACGTACCAGTCGCCCACCGCAGTGCTTGCGACCTGGCTGCGCGATGTGATCAAGCGCAACATGAGCACCTTCAAGCTGTTCGGCCCCGATGAAACCGCCAGCAATAAACTCGATGGCGTGTACGAAGCGTCGGGCAAACGCTGGATCGCCGAGATCAAGCCGGAAGACAGCGACGGCGGCGCGTTAGCGGTTGACGGCCGCGTGATGGAAATGCTTAGCGAACACACGCTGGAAGGCTGGTTCGAAGGGTACGTGCTCACAGGCCGGCACGGGTTGCTCGCGACCTACGAAGCCTTCGTGCATGTGATCGATTCCATGTTCAACCAGCACGCCAAGTGGCTTGAAAAAGCGAAGAGCGAACTCGACTGGCGCGCACCGGTGCCTTCGGTGAACCTGTTGATTACCTCGCTGGTATGGCGTCAGGATCACAACGGTTTCACCCACCAGGACCCGGGTTTCCTCGATGTCGTCACGAACAAGAGTCCCGAAGTCGTGCGCATCTACCTGCCGCCCGACGCGAACTGCCTGTTGAGCGTGATGGACCATTGCCTGCGTTCGCGCGACTACATCAACGTGATTGTCGCGGACAAACAACCGCACTTGCAGTACCTCGACATGGACGCTGCGCTTGCGCATTGCACCAAGGGGATTGGCATCTGGGACTGGGCGTCGACGGACCAGAACAGCGAACCGGACGTGGTGATGGCCTGTGCCGGCGATATTGCCACCATGGAATCGCTCGCCGCCGTCGAGATCCTGAAGGAACATTTCCCCGACCTCAAGATCCGCTTCGTCAACGTAGTGGACCTGTTCCGGCTGATGCCCGATACCGATCATCCGCACGGTTTGTCCGGTCGTGATTTCGATTCCATTTTCTCGCGCGAGAAGCCGGTCATCTTCAACTTCCACTCGTATCCGTCGCTCGTTCACAAGCTCACGTATAACCGCACGAATCACGAGAACATGCATGTGCATGGTTATCGTGAGCGCGGCAACATCAATACGCCGTTCGAGTTGGCCATCATCAACCAGGTCGACCGCTTTTCGCTGTGTATCGATGTGATCGATCGTGTGCCGCGGCTTCGCGATACCGGCGCTCATACGAAGAACTGGCTCAAGGACCAGATCAACGCGAGCATTACCTACGCCCACGCGGAAGGCATTGACCGCGATGAGATCAGTAACTGGGTCTGGAAAGGCTGAAGACCATGACCCTGGGTATCCTGGTGCTGAACAGCGGTTCGTCGTCGCTTAAATTCGGCGTGTATATGCCCGGCAAATCGTCGGACAGCGGCGACGAAACGCCGTGGCTGACCGGCAGTGCGAAGGGCATCGGCCGCGATGACGGCTCGCTGACCATGCGTTCGTCGGATGGTGCGATCGATGTCACGCAAAACCATGTGATGGAGTCGCAGCACGACGCGTTGCAGCGCGTGGCCGACGCGCTGCATGCGCATCTCGACCGGCCGTTGGCCGCGGTAGGGCATCGGGTCGTGCATGGCGGTCCGCACCTGACCGACCATGCGCTGATCACGCCCGAGGTGAAGCAGACCCTGCGCGATGCGGTGCAATTCGCGCCGCTGCATCTGCCGCAGGCGCTGGAGTTACTCGATCTGGCACAGCAGATTTTCAACGACGTGCCGCACTACGCCTGCCTCGATACCGCGTTCCACCGGACCATGCCCGCACGCGCGACTCACCTCGCGCTGCCGAAACACTACGCTGACGAAGGGGTGGTCCGATACGGTTTTCACGGTCTCTCGTATGAGTCGATCGTCGCAACGCTAGGTAACGATCTTCCGGCACGCCTCGTGGTCGCGCATCTCGGCAGCGGCGCAAGCCTGTGCGCGATCCGCGATGGCCGTTCAATCGATACAAGCATGGGTCTCACGCCGACGGGCGGCATTCCCATGGCGACACGCACTGGCGACATCGACCCTGGCGTGGTGGTTTATCTGATGCGGACCGGTTCGCTAGACGCCGATGCGCTCGAGCACCTGATCAATTACGAAAGCGGCCTCAAGGGTCTCTCCGATTCGAACGACGACATGCAGGCGCTTCTGCAACGCAACGACGCAGACGCGGAACTTGCCATCGATATCTTCTGTACTGCTGTGCGCAAGACCATCGGCGCGTATGCCGCGTTGATGGGCGGTCTCGACCGTGTGGTGTTCACCGGCGGGATTGGCGAGCACGCCGCGACCGTGCGTGAACGCATTTGCGAGGGACTTGAATTTCTCGATGTTCAGTTCGACGTGATCGAGACGCAGGAAGAGCGGCAGATTGCGCGTCATTGCCGCGCGTTGCTCAGCCAGACGACCGCCTGAAAGCGGCTTGTCAGGGTACGTCGATTGCTGCCGGGTTCGTCGATTCACATTCGACCCCGCCTGGAGCACTCGATGTCAGATCCCTGCCGCCACGGTTGCAACCTTTCGCGCTTGACATCCTCAATCACGCTCAAGCTGAGCTGAGATGCCGCTCGCCGGGGTTGCATCGCAGGTGCGTGTCAGCGACGGCGCACCGCTCAACTACTTCCTCCACGCGGCCGGGCCGGCCGCCGGACCGACCCTTCGGCTCGACTGGGTTTTCACGGCGATCTGCGTAGCGGTCTGCGTGATTGTCGGCGGTTTGCTGGGCGCCGCGATTCTGCGGCGCCGTCCCAGCGCACCGCTGCAGCAACTCGCTCACGGCACGAGCGGATTGCGCTGGATCGTGATCGGCCTAGGTCTCTCCGTGCCCGTGCTGGTTGCCATGCTGGTCTATGCACTGTTCACGCTCGACCAGGTTGCATCGCCCGCGGAAACACCCGCGCTGACGATCACGGTGACGGCCTACGATTGGTGGTGGAAAGTGGTCTATGACGACGCACCCGATGCTTCCGCGCGTTTCGTCACCGCCAACGAGATCCACATCCCTACCGGGGAGCCTGTGCGGTTCAAGCTCAAAAGCGCCGATGTGATCCACACGTTCTGGGTGCCCAGGCTTGCCGGCAAGACCCAGGCGATTCCCGGCCAGACCAACGAACAATGGCTACAGGCCGATGCCCCCGGCGTGTATCGCGGACAATGTTCGCAGTTTTGCGGTGCACAGCATGCGCACATGGCGTTCGAAGTTGTCGCCGAGAGCCGCGCCGATTTCGCCGCATGGAGCGCGCAACAATCGCGCGCGCCGGACACGCCGAACGCCGCCACAGTGACCGCAGGCAAAACCCTGTTCGCCGATAAATGCGCGGGCTGTCACGCGATCCGCGGCACCGATGCACAAGGCGCGCAGGCACCCGATCTGACGCACCTGAACTCGCGGCGTCTGATCGCGGCCGGCACGCTTTCCAACACCGCACAGAATCAGCTCACGTGGATCACTGAAGCCCAGCGCGTCAAGCCCGACTCGCTGATGCCCTCCATTGCGTTGAAACGCGACGAAGCGGCGAGTTTGTCCGCGTATCTCGCAACACTCAAATAGTCATCGAGGAGCGACGCTTCATGAGCAACCTGCCTGCCGATGCCCGTGTTCCAGAGAGCGGCCGTGTGCCGGCCGGAAGCGCCAGGCAAAAGCGCCTTGCCGAGATCTGGGAAGCACCGCCGGGCTTGCGAGGATGGTTATCGACGGTCGATCACAAGAGCATCGGCCTGCGGTACCTGGTCACCGCCTTTGTGTTCCTGCTGATGGGTGGCGTGGAAGCGTTGATCATGCGTGTGCAACTCGCACGCCCCGACGCAACCGTGCTCACACCCGAGCAATACAGCCAGCTTTTCACCATGCACGGCGTGACGATGATCTTCCTCTACGCGCTGCCCGTGCTGTCCGGATTTTCCAACTATTTGTGGCCACTGATTCTTGGTGCACGCGACATGGCGTTCCCCCGGCTCAATGCGCTCTCCTACTGGCTGTTCCTGTTCGCGGGCATCTTCCTTTATTCGAGTTTTCCGTTTGGACAGGCACCCAATGCCGGCTGGTTCAACTACGTGCCGCTCTCAGGGCTCGAATACAACACTGGGCCAAACATCGATATCTACGCGCTCGGCATGATCTTGCTCGGGGCGTCGACCACGGTGGGCTCGGCGAACTTCGTGGTTACACTTATCCGCATGCGCGCGCCGGGCATGTCGATTGACCGCGTGCCGGTGCTGGTATGGGGCACGCTCACGGCATCCGGCGGCAACCTGCTAGCGGTGCCCGCAGTAAGCCTTGCGTTTTGCCTGCTCTGGCTCGACCGCCAGTTCGGCACGCATTTCTTCGATGTGCTTAACGGCGGCCGGCCGCTGCTCTGGCAACACCTTTTCTGGATGTTCGCCCATCCGTGGGTCTACGCCGTCGTGCTGCCTGCCATGGGCATTGTTTCGGATGCGCTGCCAGTCTTTTGCCGCCGACCTCTCGTTGGCTACACGCCGGTCGCCCTGTCGACGGTCGCCACCATGGTGATCGGTTTCATCGTGTGGATTCATCATATGTTCGCTACCGGCATTCCCGCGCTGGCGCTCGCGTTCTTCGGCTCGGCAAGCATGGTGATCGCGATTCCGAGTGCGGTCGCCACGTTCGCATGGATCGCGACGATCTGGACCGGCCGTCCCGTGTTCAAGGTGCCCTTTCTTTATTTCGCGGGCTTTGTGTTGCTGTTCGTGATCGGCGGAGTCTCGGGTGTGATGACGGCCGCCGTGCCACTCGACTGGCAACTCAACGATACCTACTTCGTCGTCGCACACCTGCATTACGTGCTGCTCGGCATCAACGTTTTTCCGGTTATCGGCGGCGTGGTCTTCTGGTTTCCTAAATTCACCGGTCGCCTGATGAGCGAGCGCTTCGGCAAGCTGACGTTCTGTGTCTTGTTCATCGGCTTCAACCTCGGCTTCTTCCCGATGCATATAGCGGGGCTTCTTGGCATGCCGCGGCGCATCTACACGTATTCCGGCGACATGGGCTGGAACACGGTCAATATGATCACGTCGATAGGCTCGTTTGTGTTCGCGACCGGCGTGCTGATGTTTCTCGCGGACCTCGTATGGAGCTATAAACGCGGCCCCGTGGCCGGCGACAATCCGTGGGATGCCCCGACGCTTGAATGGTCCGTTTCGTCACCGCCGCCCCCCTACAACTTCGCGACCATTCCGATAGTGGAAAGCAGGCACCCGCTGTGGGAAGAGCGGCTCTTTCACGACGATCCATCCCGGGCGCGCACGCAACTCGACGAAGGTTTGATCCTTGATCACGGTCGCGAAGCGCTGGCCACTCGCGCGCTGGATGGATGTCCCGACGCCATCCTCAAGATGCCCGGCGACTCGTACGCCCCCTTCCTGCTCGGCTTGTTCTCCACACTGATTTTTGCCGCGATGCTGCTGCACGTGTGGTGGCTCGCGCTTGCGATGCTGGCGGGTTTCGCCGTGTCACTGGCCGCGTGGATGTGGCCCGAAGCACCACTCCTGCAACGTGAACCTGGTGAACCTCAAGGAGAGACGCTTGGCTGATGTCATCGACATGGAGCGCGCACTGCCGGTTGGCGGTCAGGGACACAACGCGGGCGGCTGGTGGGGCATGTGGACGCTGATCGGGACCGAGGCCGCGCTGTTTGGTTACCTGATCTTCAGCTACCTTTACCTGTACTCGCAAGGCGGCGGCAAGTGGCCGCCCGACGGTCTGCCGAAGATGGGCCCGGCGCTTTTCAACACGTGCGTGCTACTGGCCAGCAGCGTGTTTGTCGTGTTGTCCGAGCGTGCGGTCAAGCGAGAGCGACGCAACATGGCGATCCTGTGGATGAGCGTGGCGATCATGCTTGGGGTGCTTTTCGTTGGCGTACAACTCAAGGAGTGGCACGACCATCCGTACGGACCGTCGGCGCACCTCTATGGCTCGCTCTATTTCACCATCACGGGTTTCCACATGCTGCACGTGGTCGCCGGACTCGTCGTGCTAATCCTGTTGCTTACCTGGACCGCACTCGGTTATTTCGACGATCGCCGTCATACCGTCCTGAGCATCGGCGGCATGTACTGGCATTTCGTGGATATCGTATGGCTGTTTATTTTCACGACGCTTTATATCAGCCCTTACGTGCTCTAGGAGACACGCCGTGACGGCACGCCGCGAACGCATTCTGTATGCCCTGCAGCAGATCTACGCGCTGCTCGGTGCACCGCTCGCGTGGATCGTGCAGATCTGCACATGCGAAGCGCTCGCGGCGCAGGCTTGTTACCCCGCGCAAGACCCGCTCGCGCATCCGGACCTGCATGCGCTGAACGCTTACATTGGCGCGGTGAGCCTGCTATGTCTGGCGGTGGCACTGGGCGGCCTCACAGCCGCGTGGCGGGGCTGGCGGACCCTGCGCCGGGAAGCGGACACTAATTCCGACCGTCGGGCCGGGAAGTTCCTGTTTCGTGTTGCCATCCTGTCCAGCCCGATGTTTGTTCTCGGGCTGCTCGTGACCGCAATGGCCGCGTTGATCGTCTCGCCTTGCAAACCGTGGTGACGCCGATGAAACGTGCCGCCGCCCTGCTCGCCTGCCTTATGACACTGACGGCATTGACGGAAAACACGCATGCACAGACCGCCGATCAAACCCTGATCACACGCGGTGAATACCTCGCGCGCGCCGGCGATTGCGCCGGCTGCCATACCGCACCCAACGGCGGCGCGCCGTTCGCGGGTGGATTAGGCATGGCGTCGCCGTTCGGCACGATTGTCAGCAGCAACATCACTCCCGACAAGCAACATGGGATTGGCGAGTACACCTACGCAGACTTCGCGCGGACACTGCGCGAAGGGATCGCGCGCGGCGGCAAGCATTTGTATCCGGCGATGCCGTACCCGTCGTTTTCGAAGATCGATGACAACGACATGCAAGCGCTTTACGCCTACTTCATGCTTGGCGTAGCACCGGTCTCGAAAGCGCCACCGCCCACCCGCCTGCCGTTTCCCTTTAACCAGCGCTGGGCGCTCGCGTTCTGGAACCTCGCCTTCGCACCGAACGAAGCGTATGCGCCGCATCCGGAGCATGACGCCCAATGGAACCGCGGTGCTTATCTCGTGCAGTCGCTTGGGCACTGCGGCGCATGCCACACACCGCGCGGTCCTGCGTACGAGGAACATGGTTATACGGAGTCATCGGAGCACTATCTGACGGGCGGTGTGAACGATCACTGGTTCGCACCGAACCTGACCGGCGACGCCGGTTCAGGCCTCGGCCGAGTGCACGAAGAGGAAATCGCGGCGTTCCTCAAGTCGGGACATGGCGGCGGACTGGTCACGTTCGGCAGCATGGTCCAGGTGGTGGAAGACAGTGCGCAATACATGAACGACGACGATCTCCACGCGATCGCCCATTACCTGAAGAGCTTGCCGCCGCAGCGTGCATCGGGCGCGTACGTGCCGCAATCCCTCGCTGCACGGCAGACTACCGCCGCCGCGCGCACGGGTAACATCGAACGGCCCGGCGCCGGCATCTATCTGTCCTTTTGCGCGAAGTGCCATGGACCGGAGGGAGAAGGCAAGCCACAAAAATATCCGAAGCTCGCAGGCAATCCCGCCGTGCTAAGCGCTGACACCACCTCGTTAATGCGCTTGACGGTCGAGGGCGGCAATTCCCCCGACACACGACAAGGGCCACCCCGCGAGAACATGCCCGCCTACGCCGACAAGCTGACCAACACGGAAATGGCGCAAGTGCTGACGTTCATCCGAACGACATGGGGCAATAACGCTTCACCCGTCACAACCCGCGACGTGAAGCAATTGCGCGCCGACATTCACAAATAGCAGAGGCGAAGCAGCCCGCCCCAGTCGTCAACCATCAGCGATGCTCGTGCGTGCCGCCGCCACGTGCGCCGCGCAAGAAGAACACCTGCTCGGCAGCGGCAATCAGCGCGTCAAGGGAGACCGGCTTGATCAGCGTCAGGTCGAAGCCCGACGCGCGCGCTCGCTCGTCGTCGGTACCCACGGTGTATCCCGTCAACGCGATAGCGGGCAACTGGGCCAAGCGGGGATTCGCCCGGACCCGGCCCATGAGCTCGTAGCCGTCCATACCGGGCATGCTGATGTCGCAGACCAGCAGGTCCACATGGTTGCGTTCGAGCAGCGCGAGCGCGTCGTCGCTGGCGTGGGCGGTAGCGACCAGCGCACCCTCGAGTTCCAGCAAAGCCGCGAATGCGCTAGCGGTTTCAGAGTCGTCGACGACGACCAGCATACGCACGCCCGCCAGCGACCCGCTGCGCTCCTCCGGCGCATGCTTGCCGGCGGGAAGGCCGTCGACCAGCGGCAGCCACACGCTCATCCGCGTGCCGCGTCCTGGCCCCTCGGACTGCGCAAGCACGCTTCCCGCATGCATCTCCACGAGTTGCTTGACCAGCGCGAGGCCAATGCCCATGCCACCGCCGGTCTTGCGACGGGCTTCGCTGCCCTGGGAGAACATCTCGAAGATATGCGGCAACAACGGCGCTTCGATCCCCAGCCCGGTATCCGTGACATCGATACGCAACTCGTCCTCTTTACTCGTGAGGCGAACGGAAACCGAGCCGCCGCGCGGCGTAAATTTCAGCGCGTTGCTCAGCAGGTTCCACACGATCTGGTCGAAACGTACGGGGTCCACCTTGGTCCATACCGGTTCATCCAGACCTTCGAACGACAGCGCAATGCCTCTTGATGCAGCGTCCGCCTCGATGGCATCGGCGATGGTTCGCAGCATGGCCGCAACGTCGCCCATCGCCAGGTTCAACGCCAGTTTGCCGGTACGCACGCGCGACAGGTCCAGCAAGTCGTCAATGATCTTCGCCTGACCGAGCACCGCGCGCTGGATCGCGTCGGCCGTGACCTGGATCGCCGGTACGCCACGCGCCTCCGGGATGCGCGGCAACATTTCCGCCTTCACATGAATCAGGTTGAGCGGGTGCTTCAGTTCGTGCGACAGCACGGCCAGGAAATCGTCCTTGAGCCGGTTCGCCGCTTCCGCCTGCGCCCGCACCGCCCGCTCCTCCGCCAGTTGCGACTGCCGCGCGTCTTCCTGCGTCTTGCGGTCCGTGAGATCCCTCACGATCTTTGCGTAACCCGTGAACTTCGGATCGGACAAGGGCGTCACCACGCCGCTGCAAAACACCTTGCGGCCGCCCTTCGCGACCTGCCAGCGATCATCGTCGGCACGGCCATCGCGTTGTGCGGCTTCGCGTTCGTGCGCCGCCATGCGCGCCCGCTGATCGTCCGCAGTAAAGATCACGTCGATATCCTGCCCGACCGCTTCCGCTGCCGTATAACCGAAGACACGCTCGGCGCCGGCGTTCCAGCTGACGATGCGACCCTCGGGATCCTGCACGATGATCGCGAAGTCGTTGGTCGTCTGCGCCGCAAGTCTCAGGCGCTCCTCGCCCGCCCGCACGTTCGCCTCCGCGCGGCGGCGCGCCGTGGTTTCAACGAGACTGAGCACCGCGCCATCAATCCGGTCGTCCGCCGTCCGGTAGGGCAGCACACGCGCGAGGAACCAGCGGCCGTCGGACGTGGCGACCTCGCGCTCGGTCAGGCGCAATGACTGGAACGTCGCACTCACATCGTCGGCCAGTTCGGGATAAACCAGCCGGTGCGTGATGTCGAACAACGAGCGCCCGACATCGGCGCCGATCAGGTTGAACACCGTGGCCGCACTCGGGGTATAGCGTTTGATGCACATCGCGCGATCGACGAAAATGGTGGCGATGTCTGTCGAGGTGATCAGGTTCTGCAAGTCGTCATTGGCCTTGCCCGTCTCCTCTATCTTCGCCTGCAGTTCCGCGTTGACGGTGATGAGCTCCTCGTTCACCGACTGCAACTCTTCCTTGCTGGTTTCGAGTTCTTCTGTTGCCGACCTCAATTCCTCGTTGATCGCCTGCAATTCTTCATTGGATGCCTTCAACTCTTCCATCGACGTCTCGTACTGCTCGATCGTGGTCTGCAGTTGTTCCTTGCTCGAGTGCAGCTCTTGTTCGAGCTGCTGCATCACGGTGTCGTGCCCCGTTTGATACTCCACTATCACCCGGTCTTCCGTCATCGCTTCCTGGACCTCGTCGAACAGCACGAGGAGGAAGTCGGCGTCCGCGGCAGCGTCATGGAACGGGCGCACGGTCATGTTGACGTACGAAGGATGACCGTTGCGCTGCAGCTTGACGCGCCGGGCCTCCACGCTATTGCCCGTCTGCGCGGCCTGGAACAAAGCGGTACGCAAGTCGAGCCGCAGTTCGGGCAGCACCACGGCAATCATGTTGCTTGAAGGTTCGCCTCCGACATAGCGCAGGAAACGTCCCGCGTTATCCGACATATGCACGATCTTCGAATCGCGGTTGACGATCACGCTGGGCGGCGCGTATTGCTCAAGCACGCGCTGGTGTAGCGCACTGAATGAGAAATTGCGGCGCCCCGGGATCAGCGCGGACCCCGCCTCTTCGTCGTGCGTGTAACGCCCTTGCATTAGCAGCGAAGGCGCGCCCAGTATCGGGCGGTTCGGCTGCTTCGCCGCCTTTGCCCGGTAGATACGGTTCTTCTTGTCGACCACGCTGAACAGGTCTTCGACCGAGTCGGCCGACTCCGACGTGCCGAGGAACAGATACCCGTTGGGGTACAACGCGTAGTGGAACATCTCCAGCACCTGGTTCTGCACGCCGCGGTCGAGATAGATCAGGAGGTTGCGGCAGGAAACCAGGTCGAGGCGCGAGAATGGCGGATCGCGCAGCACGTTGTGCATGGCGAACAGGATCTTCTCGCGCACGCTTTTCACGACCTCGTAGCGCGAATCAGTCTTGACGAAAAATTTCCGCAGCGTAGAGGGACGGACATCGGTCATGATCGACTCGGGATACAGTCCGGCCCGCGCGCGCGCGACGGCGCTTTCGTCGATATCGGTGGCGAACACTTGGATATTGGCTGAGGAATGTAACGCTTCGCGCTGCTCGAACAGGAGCATGGCGAGCGAATACGCCTCCTCGCCCGACGAGCATCCCGCGACCCACGCGCGAACCTGATCGCCGTCGGCCTTGTTCTGGAACAAGGCCGGCAATACACCGCGCTCGAGCGACTCGAACGCTTCTCGATCGCGGAAATAACTGGTCACGCCAATCAGCATGTCCTTGAGCAAGGCCGCGGTTTCGCGCGCGTTATCCCGCAGCAGGTCACGGTACGCAATGAGGTCGGGCACGCCGTTGACTTGCAGGCGCCGCTCGATCCGGCGCAGCATGGTTGCACGCTTGTAGAAACGGAAATCGTGGCCGGTGCGGGTGCGCAGCGTCGCCAAAATGGCCTGCAACGCAAGTTCGGCCTCCCCCCGGCTGTCGGCCCGGTCGTCCGGACTCAACGTGGTTGGTTCGAGTTCGGGCAGGGCGATGCGCTTGGCGTTGTTCCATATGTCGAGCAGCCGTTGCGGCATCTCCACCACGGGCAGCACCAGGTCGACCTGATCTGTCAGGATCGCGTTCTGCGGCATCTCCGCGTATTCGGCGTCGTTCGGCTCCTGCGCGAGCGTCACGCCGCCCTTTTCCTTCACATTGGCAATGCCGACCGAACCGTCGCTGCCTGTGCCGGACATCACGATGCACATCGCGCGCTGACCATGCGCGTCCGCCAGGCTCCGGAAAAACCGGTCGATAGTCACCGGCCGGCCCACCGTGGGCTCAGCGTCGCGTGCATTCAGGAAACCGTCCGCCATCGTCAGGCTCTTGCCCGGTGCGATGACATAGACGTGGTTCGCTTCTATCTTTGTCGGCCCGCTGACTTGCAACACGCCCATGCGGGTCACGTTCTGCAACACCTTGTCCGCGCTGCTGACGTGCTTCGCCGACAAGTGCAGGACCACTACAAACGCCATGCCCATATCGGACGGCGCGTTCTCGAAGAAGCGCAACAGCGCCTGCACGCCCCCTGCGGACGCGCCGATCCCAACAACAGGGAAATCCAGCGAGTTCGGGTTATGAGCCGCGCCCGGCCCGTCGTCTTCTGCTGGCGGCGCCGTTGATGTTGTAGTTTCGCTCACTCCAGGGGCCTCGGTTCGGGGTGCTTTGACGGATTAAAGATACCACTACGCGTTCGAACGAACGTGCTTTCTACCGCACGACCGAAACGGCGCGCTTCAGATGTGCACGTCACGCCGCGCGTGGGCATCGGATCATCCGGCTTTTATCGTCAGAGGCACAAGCGGCGCTCATTATATTCACGCGGCATTTTTTGCGCGCGTAGGGGCACTTTTTTAGCGTGGCCG
>NZ_JAQGMM010000001.1 GCF_028292365.1 Caballeronia sp. | reverse complement strand
TGAGCGCGTCGATGCAGGGCGCCATGGCATTCCAGAAGGGTCTGGGCTGTGTGCATTCGCTGTCACACCCGTTGGGCGGACTGGTCGTGAACGGGCGCACCGGGCTGCATCACGGCACGCTGAATGCAGTTGTTTTGCCGGCTGTCCTGCGCTTCAACGAAAGCGCGCCGAGCGTGGTGGCCGACAAGCGTTTCGCACGCATGCGCCGTGTGATGAATCTCGCCGCCGATGCCGATCTCGCTCAAGCCGTCCACGAAATGACCGAGCGTCTCGGCCTGCCGACGCGCTTGTCGCAAATGGGTGTGGAGCAAGATATGTTCGACAAGGTGATCAAGGGTGCGCTTGCCGATCATTGCCACAAGACCAATCCGCGTGAAGCGAGTGCGGACGATTATCGGCGGATGCTGCAGGAGTCGTTCTGATTCATGAGCCGCCCTGTCCCAACAACACGCGCCGATTATCCGCATTTCCTCTCGATCGATACGCGCTGGTCTGATAACGATCTCTACGGCCACGTGAACAACGTGGTGTATTACAGCTACTTCGATACGGTCGTGAACGAGTATCTGATCCGGTACGGCGCTCTCGATCTGAAATCCGGCAAGACCATCGGGCTGGTGGTGGAAACACATTGCAGCTACTTCGCTTCGCTGGCGTTTCCAGAACGTATCGATGCCGGTCTGCGCGTGGCCCGGCTCGGCTCCACGAGCGTGCATTACGAAGTGGGTATTTTCAGTGCGGGTTCTGAGCAAGCCGCGGCGCAAGGGCATTTTGTGCACGTCTATGTCGATCGCGAGTCGCGCCGTCCGGTGCCGTTGCCGGAAGCGCTGGTTGCGGCGCTCAAGCCGCTTGTGAACGGTTAGTTCGCGTAACGTGACCTCGTTCGTTCAGTGGTTCGCGATCAACCTTCTGAATGGAGTGAGCGTCGGGTTGCTGCTGTTCATGCTCTCAGCGGGATTGACGCTGATCTTCAGCATGATGGGGGTGCTCAATTTCGCTCACGCGAGCTTTTATATGCTCGGCGCGTATGTGGGTTACGCGCTCGCGGCGCACGGGGGCTTCTGGTTCGCGTTGGTCGTTTCACCTTTGCTCGTTGGCGCGCTCGGCGGACTATTCGAACGGTTTTTATTGCGTCGGATTGAAACGCGCGGTGCGCTCGCCGAGCTTCTGCTGACGTTCGGTGCGGCTTATCTGATCGCAGAAGTTGTAAAGCTTGTCTGGGGTCTTGCGCCCATCAACGCGGTTGTGCCTTTCTCTCTTGATGGCCCGTTGTTCACGCTCTACGGCGCCGCCTTCCCGCGTTATCGCGCGTTCATGATGGGTGTGTCGCTGGCCATGTTGCTGGCTTTGTACGCCGTGCTGCGGGTCTCGCGAATAGGGCTCGTTGTAAGAGCAGCGCTTACGCATGCGGCGACTGTCGAGGCGCTTGGTCATAACGTTCCTCGTGTGTTTACGCTGGTATTCGCTACCGGCACCGCGCTCGCTGCGCTGGCCGGCGTCATCGGTGCGCCGTTGTTCGTGATCGAACCTTCGATGGCCGAGAACATCGGGCCCATTGTGTTTGTGATTGTGGTTGTGGGCGGGCTGGGGTCGGTGGGTGGTGCGCTGGTGGCATCGCTTCTGATTGGTTGCGTGCAGACGTTTGCCGTTGGGACTACGTTATCGCTGGGTGGTATTGCACGGCTTGCTGGCGCTTCGTTGCCGCCCGCGTGGGCCGCATTGAACGTCGCGCAGATCGCGCCTGTGCTGCCATTCGTCCTGCTCGTCGCGATGCTCGCAGTGCGTCCGCGTGGACTATTCGGGCAGCGTGGCGATGACGATGTTTAACGTGCGTGCTTCCTCACGTCAGGCACTTCCGTGGCTATTGCTCGTAGCCGGTCTTGCGTTGCCACCGGTCTTCAGCTCGCAGAGCTGGCTGCTCGCCTATTTCGCGCAAACCGCGACCATGATCGTGTTCGCACTCTCGTTCAATCTGCTGCTTGGCGAGACAGGATTGCTGTCGTTTGGGCATGCTGTTTACGCCGGTCTCGGCGCGTTCGCCGCTGCGCAAATCTTCAATCGATACCCCGTGCCGCTGCCTTTGTTGCCCCTGATCGCCGGCGTATCGGCGGCGCTTGTGGGCGTTGTGTTCGGCTTCTTTTCGACGCGTCGCGCCGGTACGACATTCGCGATGATCACGTTGGGCATTGGTGAGCTCGTCGCGGCGGGCGTGTGGCTTGTGCCTGGATGGTTCGGTGGCGAAGGCGGTGTTCCTGTCGATCGTTCGAGTGGTCCAGTCATCTTCGGCTTGAATTTCGGGCCTTCGATCCAGGCTTACGCGCTGATCGCCGGATGGTGCGTGGCGGCGTGTATCGGGATGTTTCTTTTCTCGCGCACGCCGTTCGTGCGCGTGGCGAATGCGGTCCGCGATAACCCCGTGCGTGCGGCGGCAATCGGCTTCGATCCACGCCGTGTGCGGCTTACGATGGTGATCGTCGCGGCGTTTTTCGCGGGCGTGGCGGGCGGGCTTGGGCTGATCAATGTGGAACTGGCATCGGCGGAAGGAGTAGGGCTCGCGCGCTCGGGAAGTGTGCTGATTGCAGCCGTGATCGGCGGGACAGCTACGTTCCTTGGGCCCGTTTTGGGGGCCGTGATAATCACGTTTTTCAGCGTGGTGGTGGGGAGTATCTCGCCGGCGTGGGTGGCCTATCTTGGGCTGTTTTTTGTCTGGGTTGTGGTGGTGGCGCCTAAGGGCTTGGTGGGACTTATCGCCGCGCTATCACGCAAGGGTTACGTGGCGATCACGTTCTCATTGTGCGCTGCTGTCGCGTGGCTGCTGGCGATCGTAATCGCTATGGAACTCGCCTACGCGCTGCAATTCGATAGCCATGGCGATGGTCTTGCACACATTGCCGGTTTCCTCCTTGATGGCCGACGTGCGACTCCCTGGTGCCTGGCGTTCTTTGGTGCGGTGATTGCTGTCCTTTTCACCCGAAAAGCCCGGAGCGCACGATGAACACCGCGCTCGAACTAAAGCAGATCACGAAGCGTTTCGGTGCGACGCAGATACTTCGTGGCGTCGATCTGAGCGTTCGCGAAGGCGAGCGTCATGCGCTGATCGGTCCCAACGGTTCGGGCAAGTCCACTTTGTTCGACCTGATCGCGGGACGCACGCAACCGACGAGCGGCCACATTGTGCTGAACAGCATCGACGTGACCTCAATGCCGGCTCATCGGCTGGGACGCAAAGGCCTTGCGCGCAGCTTCCAGACCACGAGCGTGTTCACGGGTCTCACCGTCTGCGATAACGTCCGTTGCGCGGTGCTCGGATCCCGCACGGCCACGTGGAAAGACCGATGGTTCCGTTCGAGCGTGATTGATGAGGCGGCGCATCGGGTGATGACGGCTATCGGACTTGCCGATCGTAGCGATGCGCTCGCCGCCAGCCTCAGCTACGCCGAATCACGTTCTCTTGATCTGGGCCTCGCATTGGCCACGGGCGCGTCCGTATTGTTGCTCGATGAACCCACCGCCGGCATGAATCGCGCCGAAGCCGCGCGAGCGCTCGCGTTGATTCGTGAGACGACGCAGGGCAAGACATTGTTGATCGTGGAGCACGATATGGAAGCGGTGTTCGCGCTCGCCGATTGCATTTCAGTGCTTGTACAAGGCCGTATTATCGCGACGGGAACGCCCGCTGACATTGCTGCGGACCCGGTGGTTCGCTCAGCCTATCTCGGCGAATTGCCATGACGACGCTGCTTGAAATCGATAACCTGAACGCCTGGTATGGCGCGAGTCACGTGCTGCACGGTGTGAGTTTGCGTATCGGCGAAGGCGAGATCGTGGCCTTGGCAGGACGCAACGGATCGGGACGTTCGACGCTCGCGAAAGCACTGATGGGACTGGTGGCCGCGCAAGGCATGGCGAACTTTCGCGGGGTATCGATGCTCGGAAAACGCCCTTATGAAATTGCTCGCATGGGCGTGGGCTACGTGCCGGAACAACGTGATATTTTCCCGACGTTGAGCGTGAGAGAAAACCTGCTGCTTGGCATGAAGAGGGGTGGATCACGCTTCACCATCAACGACGCGGAGCAACTTTTTCCCGTGTTGCAAGAACGCGCTTCCGTGAAGGCCCGGATGTTGTCGGGAGGCGAGCAGCAAATGCTTGCGCTGGCTCGCACGTTGATGGGCGATCCGTCGTTTGTCATCGTCGATGAACCTACGGAAGGGCTCGCGCCACAGGTCGTGGAGCAAGTCTCTTCATGCTTGGCGAGCTTGCGGGACCGTGGCGTGGCGATTCTTTTGATCGAACAACGCATGAGCATGGCGCGTGATCTGGCGATGCGTGTTGCCGTGATGGGTCACGGCAGAATCGTCTTCGACGATACGCCCGCCGCGCTTGCCGCGAACGAGCGAGTGATCAATGAATGGCTTTCGGTCGGTTAACTTACGAAGCCTTGCTATCCCTCTCCACTATCCATTCGTGCTTCGGATCGTTTTTAAAGTGCCAGGTCCGCTTGTCGCCGGCCATCACGTTCAGGTAGTAGTTGTCGTAGCCATACGGCACCACGACCGGATGATAACCACGCGGCACCATGACGATGTCATGATCTTCAACAGCCATGGTTTCATCGAGATCGCGTTCGTCGGTGTAGACGCGCTGGAACGCGAACCCTTGCGGCGGATTCAGCCGATGATAGTAAGTCTCTTCAAGCGAACTCTCCACCGGCACGTTGTCCTTGTCGTGCTTGTGCGGAGGGTAGCTTGACGCATGGCCGCCGGGCGTCTTCACTTCGACCACCAGCAAGCCCTCTGCAGGTTCGGTTTGCGGCAGAATATCGCAGACATATCGCGTATTCGCGCCTTTGCCGCGGGTCGAGCGTTTCATCTGCGAAGGCTCGATCAGCCGTGCCGGGTACTTGCCCGTAGCGGGCGCGCTTGCCACACCCACTTCAGCATCACGATCCGCGCGAATAGTCGCGGCGAGCTTGGGGGGCAGATAAACCGCGTAGGGTGCGGTGTCCTCGAACACGCTGTCGCGCGAGCCGAGCTTCTCCCATTTATGCTCGCCCGCTTCTATGCTCACCGTCCCCGACAACACGACGATGCACACCTCGCGCTGCGCTTCATGCACATGCACGACGTCGCCGGTTTCGAGCCGATAAGCGGCGAAGCCGACGTGTTTCCATAGCGCCGTTTCCGGCGTGACGCGCGCGATGGTCTGGCCTTCGCGCGATGCCTTGACTAGCAGGCTCATGCTGCCTCCTGAAGTGTTTGATCGACGAGCGTGCGCAGCGTCTTGTAGCCTTTTTCGGCGTACGCATAGCTGGTCGCAATGACGGGATCCTGCTCGGCTTCGACCACGAGCCAGCCGCGATAACCGTGCTGCTTCAACCGGGCGATGATCGATGGAAAATCTACTGTACCGTCACCCGGAACGGTGAACGCGCCGTTGATCACGGCTTCCAAAAAGCTCCAGTTCCGGTTCCGTGCAAGCTTAATGATATCTGGCCGCACATCCTTGCAATGCACATGGCACACGCGTTCGATGTGCTTATTGAGCATCGTCAGCGGATCACCGCCGGCGAACGTGATGTGACCGGTATCGAAGAGCAGTCCCACCGCTTCATTGGTGAGGCTCATCAGTCGATCGACATCCGCAGGCGTTTCCACATACGCGCCCATGTGATGGTGATAAGCCACCCGGACGCCACGCGAGAGCGTGTATTCAGCGAAGGTGTTCAAGCGTGTTGCATACTCGTTCCAGCGGTCATCGGAGAAGAAGCGCGGTCGTTGATACAGCGGTCGCGGTGACCCCTGGATCGAGTCCGATACTTCGCCATAGACCATGACCGTCGCGCCGTTTTTCGCGAGCAGGTCGAGATGCGGACCTACAGCCGCGATCTCATCTTCGGCGCTGCGTTCGGCGAGCCGTCCGGAGTACCAGCCGGAGACGAGCGCGAGGTCATACCCGGCGAGCAGCGTTTTCAACGCGTCCGGTTCGCGCGGAAATTTGTTACCCAGTTCAAACCCCTCGTAGCCGATCTGCCTGCCTTCGGTCAGGGCGACGCTTAGCGGTGTCTCACCGCCGAGCGAGGGCAGGTCGTCGTTCATCCAGGACAGTGGATTAATGCCGATCCGTACATCGAACGTGCTCATCGATTATTCCTTCGTGCGCTTCGAACGCGCCGTGATTTCATGTTCATAGTTTGCGCGCGCCGAGCGCACCGCTTCACGCGACGACACTTCAGGCACCGCGACTTCCCACCAGCAGCCGCCTTCTTCCGTGGGACGCGCCGGATCGGTGTCGATGCTGATCAGATACGAGCGTGTGGAAGCCCGTGCACGTTGCATCGCGGCTTCGAGTTCATCGATATTCGCCACATGCTCAGCGCTCGCGCCCAGCGAGCGTGCGTGCATCGCGAAGTCGATAGCAGGTGCGCCTTCGGGACCCTGGCGGCAATCGTCGATCAGGTTGTTGAACGGCGCGCCGCCGCATGCCTGCTGCAAGCGATTGATACAGCCGTATCCGCGATTATCGAGCAACACGACAATCAGTTTCGCCCCGAGCATGACGGAAGTCGCGAGCTCGCTGTTCATCATCAGATAGCTGCCATCGCCGACAATCACGATCACCTCACTTGCCGGCCGTGCGAGTTTCGCACCGAGCCCGCCGGCGACCTCGTAGCCCATGCACGAGTATCCGTATTCGACGTGATAACCGCCCGGTGTGCTCGTGCGCCAGAGCTTTTGCAAGTCGGCCGGCAGCGTTCCTGCGGCACATACCACCACGTCATGCGCTGCCGATTGCGCGCTGGAACGCTGCACCGCGCCAATCACGTCGGCTTCGCGCGGCAACGTGTTGTCGTCTTGCTGCGCGTTGATGACCTGGTCGACGGTGGCACGCCAGCTATCCGCGAGTTCGTGCGCACGTGCGGTCCACGGCGGCGACGCACGCCAGTCGTCGAGCGCGGCGCTTAATGCGCCTAGGGCGAGACCCGCATCGGCTTCCACTGATAAAGCGCCTTGTTTCAGCGCATCGAATGCATTTGCGTTAATGCCAACCAGCTTCGCCTGCGTGAACAGCGTGTTCGATCCGGTCGTGAAATCCTGTAGTCGTGTACCGACCGCGATCACGCAATCTGCGTCGTGCGCGAGTTCGTTGGCCGCCTCTGATCCCGTCACGCCGATACCGCCAAGATTCAGCGGATGGTCCCATGCGAGCGCGCTTTTCCCGGCCTGTGTTTCGGCAACGGGGATGCCGTGGCGCTCGGCGAAAGAGCGCAATGCATCTGTTGCCAAGCCGTAGAGAACACCGCCGCCCGACACAAGCAACGGTTTTTTAGCCGCACGCAATGCAGCGGCGGCGTGCGCAATTTCTTCATCGATGGGCGAGGGCGTGTGAAACGGAACCATACGCGGCTCGAAGAACGACGCAGGGTAGTCATAGGCCATCGTCTGCACGTCTTGCGGCAGCGCGAGCGTCACCGGTCCGCATAATGCGGCGTCCGTCAGCACGCGCATTGCGCGTGGCAACGCTGTCAGTAACTGCGCCGGATGCACGATACGATCGAAGTAACGGGAGACAGGTTTCAACGCGTCGTTCGCGGAAATACCGCCATCGGCGAAATCTTCTACTTGCTGCAAGACCGGATCGGGGGCGCGTGACACGAACACATCGCCGGGTAGCAACAACACCGGCAACCGGTTCACGTGCGCGAGCGCAGCAGCCGTTACCAGGTTCGTCGCGCCCGGACCAATGGACGTGGTCACCGCCATCATGCGGCGTCGAAAGTGTGCCTTCGCGTACGCAATAGCCGCATGCGCCATCGCCTGCTCGTTATGCGC
>NZ_JAQGMM010000142.1 GCF_028292365.1 Caballeronia sp. | reverse complement strand
GGGGATCTATCGGTCGCAACGCGGATTCGGCGCGCCGGGTCCGAAGCGCACGCGCATGCAGACCACGCCCGCGCCGCACGAAGGGCTGGGTGTTGCGCAATACGCGTGGAGCACGTCGCCGTTGCGTCGCTACGTTGACTTGGTCAATCAATGGCAGTTGCTCGCATGCGTTCGGCACGGCGTGACGGCTGCGCTTGTCGCGCCGTTCAAGCCGAAAGACGCTGATCTGTTCGCTGTTGTTCAGGGTTTCGATGACCAATATTCCGCGTATGCCGATTATCAACGGCGCATGGAGTACTTCTGGTGCCTGCGCTGGCTGAAGCAGGAGGGCAAGAAGCACGTGGCGGCGTCGGTGGTGAAAGACGATCTCGTGCGCCTCGATGAAATCCCGTTGATGCTGCATGTGCCCGGTCTTGGCGTGCACGCGCGTGGAACGAAGGTGATGCTGGATGTGATGAGTCTCGATGAACTCACGGTCGAAGCGTCGTGCCGTTTGCTGCATGTGATCGATGCGCCTGCTCCGACGTCGGCGCAAGACGCAGAGGCGCAGCAGGACGAGGCCGAAGAAGAGTTGATCGAAGCGGAAGATTTGAGCGCCGAGAGCGAAGCTGAGGCGCAGGCGGAAGCGGTGCGTGAAGGTGCCGCGCCGGAAGGCGAACCTGCCACGGACGGAGAACCTGCCACCGACGAACCCGCTGGCGAAAGCACGCCCGACACGACGGAGCCTACGCGATGACTTCGGGCTTGGTGTCTCGGGACCAGTATGCGGTGATCGGCAATCCGGTTGCGCATAGCAAATCGCCGTGGATCCACGCGCGTTTTGCTGAGCAGACTGGCGAGGCGATTGAATACGGGCGCGTGTTGGGAACCATCGGCGCATTCGCCGACGATGTCCGCGCGTTTGTCGAATCCGGCGGTCGTGGCATGAACGTGACAGTGCCGTTCAAGCTCGACGCGCATGCCTTCGCCACAACGCTCACGCCGCGCGCCGCTGCCGCGGGCGCGGTGAACACACTGGGGTTCAACGCTGATGGCGTGCTCGGCGACAACACCGACGGAGTGGGCCTTGTCCGCGATATCGAAGGAAATCTGGGCGTTGGTTTGAAGGGCGCGCGCGTGTTGTTGCTGGGCGCGGGCGGCGCGGCGCGCGGTGTCGTGCTGCCCCTGCTGGATGGCGGCGTGGCGGCGCTGACGATAGCTAATCGGACGGCATCGAAGGCGCAGCAACTCGTCAATCATTTCTCCGATGCCGCCCACGCCGCGCATGTGCGTTTCTCCGGCGGTGCTGCGGATTGCGTGGAAGCGGGTCCCTACGATGTCATCGTCAACGCGACGGCTGGCAGTCTCGACGACTCGCTGCCTGATTGTGATAACGGTTCGTTCGGCCCTGGCACGCTCGCCTACGACATGATGTATAGCGCGCAGCCGACCGTGTTCATGCGCCACGCGGAAAGCCTCGGCGCGCGTTCGGCGGACGGCCTCGGGATGCTCGTCGAACAGGCGGCCGAATCGTTTTTCCTGTGGCGCGGGGTGCGCCCGGACAGCGGTGCTGTGCTGCGCGCGTTGCGGCTGGAGTTATCGGCGAAGGTTTAGTTGAGCGCGTGGTTTCGCGCGACGTTGCGTTCCGATTCGTTCCAAATAGAAGAAGCACGATGACAAGAACAAAATCGCCCGTTCGTCTCGGGCCGGCTCGGTGGATTGTCTACGGCATCTCGGTCATGGCGATTGCCGCCATTGCCACGCAGGTCTACTTCTTCGCGATGGTCGGGATTTATACGGTCGTCAATCCCTCATCGACGGCGTTCATGCGTTCGGACGCATGGCGGCTTGCGCAGGATCGCCCCGATCTTTCTATTCAGCGCACGTGGATTCCGTACGACCAGATTTCGCGCAACCTGAAGCGCGCGATCATTGCGTCCGAGGACGCGAACTTCGTCAATAACAACGGTTACGAAACCGACGCCATCCTGCAGGCCTGGGAGAAGAATAAGGCGCGCGGCAAGATTGTCGCGGGCGGTTCGACTATCTCGCAGCAACTGGCGCGTAATCTGTTTTTATCGCGGGAAAAGAGTTATGTGAGGAAGGCGCAGGAGCTTGTCATCACATCGATGCTCGAACTCTGGATGGACAAGGAACGCATCTTCGAGATCTACCTGAACTCCGTGGAGTGGGGCAACGGCGTGTACGGCGCGGAAGCGGCGGCGCACTACTACTACAAGACGACGGCATCGAAACTGACCGCGTGGCAATCGGCGCGGCTCGCCGTAATGTTGCCGAGACCGAAATACTTCGATGAACATCGCGGGTCCGCTTATTTGTCGCAGCGGGCAGGGGTGATTGCGCGGCGGATGGGGGCGGCGGAATTGCCGCATTGAAGGGCGTTGGCGAACCGGTTGCGCTGTTTGTGCGCGAGCCCAGCTTTCGCCAAGCATTGATACGCCGGAACATCTATGGCCGGAACATCTATGAATTAAAAAGACGTGATCCGGAAGCTGGAAGCGGATGGATGGAGCTTGATCAGGACAAAAGGAAGTCACCACCACTTTAAACACCCTACAAAACCAGGGCTGGTGACTGTCCCGCATCCGAAGCACGACCTTCCACAAGGGACGTTGAGAAGCATCCTGAAATCGGCTGGCTTATAAGGGCATGGTGAAAGATATGGAATTTCCCGTTGCGATTCATAAAGACAAAGGCAGTGTGTACGGCGTGATCGTGCCGGACATTGCCGG
>NZ_JAQGMM010000640.1 GCF_028292365.1 Caballeronia sp. | reverse complement strand
CCACACCCAGAATGAAGCGCATTACATAGAACATGGTGGGCGTGGTGATGAACATCGTCAGCGCCGAAATGATGCCCCACGTGATCATGATCCGCGCAATCCACACCCGCGCGCCGACCTTGTGCAGGATGACGTTGCTGGGAATCTCGAAGATGAAATAGCCGAAGAAGAAGATACCCGCGCCGAAGCCATAGACGGCATCGCTCAACCCGAGATCAGTGCTCATCTGAAGCTTCGCAAAACCGACGTTCACACGATCCAGATACGCCACCACGTAACAGATCAACAGCAACGGCGAGAGCCGCCACGCGACCTTGCGATACGTCGCCGCTTCGAATGCGGAAGGCGGCGCGCCCGCGCCCGGTCGATGCAAATCACCCGCAGTACTGGCCATTTTGTCTCCTGACTATTTTTATCGATGAGGAAAACGTGCTGTCCGATTCTAGCCGCTCGCTCCAGGCCGCAACCGTCTGTTTTCTATGGGGAAAACACCGATGAAGGGCATTCGGTGGCAAGCATCGGATGCCGATTTACACACGCTCGAAAACGCCTGTTCCCAAAGCCGGTCAGCGCCAAATCAAAACGATCAAACGCACCGTCCGCCGTCCACTTCCAATGCCACGCCGGTGATGAACTCGGCGTCATCGGAGGCGAGGTACAAAGCCGCATTCGCAATGTCCTGCGGCGTCGAAAGGCGTCCCAGCGGAATGGTCGCGAGGAACTTCTGGCGGTTCGCCGGCGTGTCTTCCATCCCCATGAACTCCGACAACAAACCTGTTTCGCCCATCACCGGGTTGATGCAGTTGACGCGAATCCGGTCCGGCCCAAGCTCGACCGCCAGCGCCTTGCTCGCGATAATCACCGCTGCCTTGCTGCCGTTGTACCAGATCAAACCTGGCCGCGGCCGTACGCCCGCTGTCGATGCAATGTTGATGAACGACCCGCCGCCAACCTTGCGGAAGTAGGGCACGAATTGCGCCACGCTGAAGTACACGCTTTTCACATTCACCGCATAAACGCGATCGAATTCCGCTTCGGTGATTTCCATCACCGGCTTGTTCCGATGCGTCGTGCCCGCGTTGTTCACCACGACCTGAACGCTGCCGAAGTCTTCGATGGCGGCATCGAAGAGCGTTTGCCAGTCGGCTTGCTTTGTCACGTCGCCGGGTACCGCAATCGCCTTGCCGCCGCTCACCGCAATCTCGCTCGCCACGCGCTCGGCCGCCGCGCCGTTGAGGTCGTTCACCACGACGTTCGCGCCTTCCCGCGCAATCGTCTTCGCGATGCCTTCCCCGAATCCCGATCCGCCGCCGGTCACAATCGCAGTCTTTCCTTGCAGTCTCATGTCGTCTCCAAATTAACCATGTTTGATGGCGATGGTTTTGAGCACCGTGAATCCATACAGCGCTTCGAAGCCTTTCTCGCGGCCGTGGCCCGAATGTTTGACGCCGCCGAACGGCAATTCCACGCCGCCGCCCGCGCCGTAGTTATTGATGAACACTTGCCCCGAACGCACGTTTCGGGCAATGCGCATCTGCCGTCCGCCATCGCGTGTCCAGACGCCCGCCACCAGCCCGAAGTCCGTGCCATTGGCAAGCTTCAGCGCGTCGGCTTCGTCATCGAAGGGCATCGCGCAGAGCACCGGACCGAACACCTCCTCGCGTGCGAGGCGGTGGGCCGGCGGGACGTCGCGCAAGAGTGTCGGCGCCTGATAAAAGCCCGCTTCCGGCGCTTCGGAAACCACTTCGCCGTGCGCGACCATCGCGATGCCATCGTGCTGGGCATCGGAGAGAAAGTCCCATACGCGTTGCTGCTGCTTCGCGCTGATCAGTGGACCGCAATCGAGATCGAGCTTGCTCGGCCCGACCTTCAACGCGCTGAACGCCTCCGACAACCGCTCGAGCAACGGCTCGTACGCCGATCGCTCGATCAATACGCGGCTGCCCGCCGAGCACGTCTGCCCGGCGTTCTGCACGATCGCCGAGACGAGCACGGGCACGGCGGCGTCGAAGTCGGCATCGGCGAAAACGATCTGCGGCGACTTGCCGCCGAGTTCGAGCGTGACGGGAACGTGGTTATCGGCGGCCATCTTGACCACCGCCGCGCCCGTTGCCGGCGATCCCGTGAACGAGATGTGATCGATGCCCGGATGCCGCGCGAGCGCCGCGCCCGCTTCGTAGCCATACCCTGTGACGATGTTCAGCGCGCCTTCCGGCAAGCCCGCTTCGGCGGCGAGTTCGGCGATGCGCAGTATCGATAAACACGCGTCTTCGGCTGGCTTCACCACGCACGCGTTGCCGGCTGCGAGCGCGGCGCCGACGCTGCGGCCGAAGATCTGCAGCGGGTAATTCCAGGGCACGATGTGCCCGGTCACGCCGTGCGGTTCGCGGATGGTGAGGACGGTGTAGCCGGTTTGATAGGGCAGTGTTTCGCCGTGAAGCTTGTCGGCGGCGCCTGCGTAGAACTCGAAATACCGCGCAATGCCCGCCGCGTCCGTGTGAGCTTGCTTCAGGGGTTTGCCGGTATCGCGTGCTTCGAGATGTGCCAGTTCGTCCTGATGGGCGGCGATGATCATCGAAAGCCTGTAAAGCACGCGTCCGCGATCGGCGGCGCTAGCGTGGCCCCACGGGCCTTCGTAAGCGTGGCGCGCTGCCTGGACGGCGCGGTCGATATCGGCCGCGTTGCCGCGCGCGAGCTGCGCGAAGACCTGGCCGTCGGAAGGATCAATGACGGGAATGGTCTCGTGGCTTGCCGCCGCCACCCACTGGTTGCCGATGAAATGCTTTGCCTCTTCCATGCCTGACTCCTGTCTCCGTGGCTATTTTCGGGGTGGCGTACTATCGCTTCATTTGCCTTCGCTTACCTTCATTTACGTTAGCGATCACATCGCTGACAACCTATTTTGCGCCGTTTTCCCGGCTCGGCGCGGAC
>NZ_JAQGMM010000637.1 GCF_028292365.1 Caballeronia sp. | reverse complement strand
GCCGACCACGTCGTAGACCTGCGCTTTTGCCGCGCCGTTTTCGGCCGCTTCGATGCGGTGAAACGCCTGGTACATCGCGGGCCTGGCGAGGTCGTTCATGGCGGCATCGACGAAAGCGAAATTCTTATCCGCGCCCGGCTTCAGGTATTCCACGCGCGTGAGCAGCAAGCCGGCATTGCCGACCAGCGAACGGCCCGGCTCGAAATACACTTCGCGATGACCGTGCCCGCGTTTTTCAATGTGCGCGAGCACCGCGCCCACGAATTCGCCGATAGCCGGCGGCGTTTCGTCGTCGTAGGTAATGCCGAGTCCACCGCCGACATCGACGTGATGAATCGTCGTGCCGTCCGTCTCGATCTGCTTCACGAGTTCGAGCAATTTATCGATGGCGTCAAGATACGGGCTCACTTCCGTGATCTGCGAACCGATATGGCAATCAATGCCGATCACGTTCAGATTCGACATGGCGGCGGCTTGCGCGTAGGTCGCGCGGGCATCGCTGAAGGCCACGCCAAACTTGTTCGACTTGAGGCCGGTGGAAATATACGGATGCGTTTTTGCATCGACGTCAGGATTCACGCGCAGCGATACCGGCGCTTGTTTGCCCGCGGCCTTGGCCACTTCGTTGAGCGCGTGCAATTCGGGAATCGATTCGACGTTGAAGCACTTCACGCCGGCATCGAGTGCTACACGCATTTCCGCCACCGATTTACCCACGCCCGAGAACACCGTGTTTTCTGCTTTGCCACCCGCGGCCAGCACGCGCGCCAGTTCCCCAGACGAGACGATATCGAAACCCGCGCCGAGTCGCGCGAACACGTTCAGCACCGCGAGGTTGCTGTTGGCTTTCACGGCCACGTGAATGGTGGCACGGCGGCCGGTGCAGGCATCGGCGTAAGCTTGATAGGTGTCGGTCAGCGCGCTGCGTGAATACACGTAGAGCGGCGTGCCAAACTGTTCGGCCAGCGATACGGCCGAAACGCCTTCGACTTGAAGCACGCCGTCGGCGCGCGAGAATGCGGATTGAGTCATGAGTTTTCTGGTTCTGCTGACGCGCTTAGGCCGTGGGCCCAAGCGCGGTATGGCAACGATTATTCGCCGGAGGACGCGGCTTTGGGTGCCGATGCCGACGAAGGCGATGATTTCAGATTGTCGTCGGGGGAGAGCGAAAGCGCCGTGCCGGATGTGTCGGGAACGTCGCCGGTAGTATCAACAGACGAGGCAGACGATGCTGCCGCCGGCGCGGTCGCGCTTTTTGCATCACTTACCGGCAACGGCGGCATGCTGGCGGGACGGGCCGGGATCGGCGGTGCGACGGGCAAATAGAGCGGTCCGCGCTGACCACAGGCCGCGAGCAGCGTGCCGGCGGAAATGGCCAAAGCCGCTACAATCGCGCTCATCCGGAAGACGACTTGCATTGCTGTCCCTGACTAATTAATCGATGGAGTTTAGCATGACCGACAACGAATACCTGACCCTCGCCGAGGCTGCGCTGGCGGCCATCGAGCGGGACGTGGACGGCCTCGAAGCCGATGTTGAATTCGAGCGCAGCGGTAATGTTTTAACGCTCGAATTCGAGAACCGCACGAAGCTGATCGTCAACTTGCAGCCGCCGATGCACGAGCTCTGGCTCGCGGCAAAAGCGGGCGGTTTTCATTACCGCTATGTGGACGGCGCATGGCGCAACACGCGCGACGGCAGCGAGTTTTTCGAAGCGCTCAGCCAGTACGCCAGCGAACAAGCCGGCGAGCCGATTCACTTTTCAGCTTGATTTTGCGCTCGGGTCCCGGAACGCCCGGGACCCGAGTCGCGGCTTACTGCCCTTTGAACAGATTCATGATGTCCTGCTTTTCCTGCTCGCCCACTTGCGGCGCGGGCGCCGTCGATGTGCCGCTGACGTCTTCAGGCACGGCCTGACTCACACCGATAGTTGCGATGAATCCGTGACCCGGCGTCATGTCGTCGAAATACAGCTCACCGCCTAGCGAGACCACATCGGGCGGCATGGTCGACTTGTATTCCGGCACGCCGCGCAACGCCCGGCTCATGTAGTCCATCCACACCGGCAGCGCGAGTCCGCCGCCCGTTTCCTTATCACCGAGACTGCGCGGCGCGTCGTACCCAATCCACGCAATGGCCACCAGCGAATGCTGGTACCCGGCGAACCACGCATCGTGAGAGTCGTTCGTCGTGCCCGTCTTTCCAGCAAGGTCCGTGCGCTTCAACTGGTTCGTTCTCGCGCCGGTACCGCGTTGCGCCACGCTTTGAAGCAGGCTGTTCATCACGTAGGCATTGCGCGGCGTAATGGCGAGCGGCGCGGTGTCGCCGGCGACCAGCGGCTGCGGATGCGAGACCACAGCGCCGCGCGGATCGGTGATATCGGCGATCAGATAGGGATTCACGCGGTATCCGCCGTTCGCGAACACCGAATACCCTGTCGCCATCTGGAGCGGCGTGACCTGGCCTGCGCCGAGCGCCATCGGCAGATACGCGGGCTGACGCGAGGCGTCGAAACCGAACTTGGTCACATAACCTTGCGCATACTTCGGACCGATGTTGTTCAGGATCCGGATGGAGACCAGGTTCTTCGATTTCATCAGCGCCGTACGCATGGCCATTGGGCCATCGAAACCGCCGCCATAGTTTTTCGGCTCCCACGCCTGGCCGCCCGTTTCAGCGGCGCTGAAGTAGAGCGGCGCGTCGTTGATGATGGTTGCCGGCGACAAGCCCTTTTCCAGCGATGCCGAATAGATGAACGGCTTGAAGCTCGAGCCCGGCTGGCGCCACGCCTGGGTGACGTGGTTGAACTTGTTCTTGTTGAAGTCGAAGCCACCCACCAGCGCACGGATCGCGCCGTCCTGCGGCACGATGGAAACGAACGCGCCTTCCACTTGCGGCAGTTGCGTGATGATCCAGTTGTCGTCGTCGCTTTTCATCAGGCGCACGATCGCGCCCGGCCGGATGCGCTGGTTCGGTTGCGCCCGCGTGCTGAGCGCGCTCGCGACAAAACGCAGATCGCTGCCTTGAACGACTGCCACGTTGCCATCGATGAAACTCGCTTTCACCTGCTTGGGGCTAGCCTCAGTAACGACCGCCGCGACGATCTCGCCGTTATCGGGATGATCGACTAAAGCGTCGTCAATAGCCTGTTCGCGATCGTCAAGATCCGCGGGCAGATCGATATACGCTTCCGGCCCGCGATACCCATGCCGGTGTTCATAGTCCATCAGACCTTTGCGCACCGCGCGGTACGCTGCGTCCTGATCGGCGGAATCGATGGTCGTCACCACGTTCAGGCCCAGCGTATAAGCCTCTTCGCGATATTGTGTGTACATCATCTGGCGCACCATTTCCGCCACGTACTCGGCGTGCACGCTGAACTCGCGCCCGGCGCCCTTCACCACGAGCGGTTGTTTGGCTGCGGCGTCGTATTGATCGTGCGTGATGTAATGCAGTTCGAGCATTCGTTCCAGGATGTATTGCTGGCGCACCTTCGCGCGTTTCGGATTGACGACCGGGTTGTACGCGGAGGGCGCTTTCGGCAAGCCGGCGAGCATGGCGGCTTCGGCAAGCGTGATGTCCTTCAGGTCCTTGCCGAAATAAACCCGCGCGGCACTCGCGAATCCATAGGCGCGCTGTCCCAGATAAATCTGGTTCATATAGACCTCGAGGATCTGGTCTTTCGTCAACGCGCGCTCGATCTTGTAGGCGAGCAGCATTTCGTAGATCTTGCGGGTGTAGGTCTTTTCGCTCGACAGGAAGAAATTTCGCGCGACCTGCATTGTGATCGTGCTTGCGCCCTGGGACGCGTGGCCGTTCGTCAACGCCACTGTGCCGGCGCGAAGGATACCGGTCAGGTCGACACCGCCGTGATCGTAGAAACGCGCGTCTTCAATGGCGAGCACCGCCTTCTTGAGGTAATCCGGCACGTCCTGGATACGCACGACGCTGCGCCGTTCTTCACCGAATTCGCCAATCAGCACATGGTCTGCCGTGTAGACCCGTAGCGGTACTTTCGGGCGGTAGTCGGTGAGCGCCTCGAGCGACGGCAAGTTGGGCTGGGCCACCACCAGCGCGTAACCGAGCACGAGCCCCGCGCTGATAATCAGCCCGACAATACAAATTAACAATCCGAGCAGAAGCCTGATCCAGAGCGGGCGAACACGCTTCGGGGAATCGGGATGACGGGACGGAGGGGACGACGGAGACTGAGATTGCATGGCACCACCAAAAAACGGTCCCGCGATTATAGCTGCCCAACTTTCCGGCTTTCGTCTGGCTTACTTGAGGTGTTGCGCGCAGGGTGCGGCAATACCTCTTTTGCCACGATAAGCGTTGACGGACTGAGACAGCTAACGTTTGCATCGCTTCTTTTGAAACTTCATTTGAAACCTTTCCACGCTTGTTTCGTGCCCGCCGGCATTGGCGCTTTTTAAGCGCCCATCTCCCTTTACGTTAGCCACTTGGACGAATGGTGGCAACCACTGCCGCTGCCCACAATCCTTTCATTGCCAGCGCCCGAACAGTTCGGTGCGCGGCCTGGAAAGAGAGGGTGAGCATGGGCACGGAAACACTATTGCGCGGATCGGTCCTGACCGTTACGCGCGGGTTTGCGGCGGGTATCGACATTACCGAAGGAGCCCTGCGGCTCGCTGTTGTCAGCAAGCGGTGGCACGCGAACCGGCCGGTTTGCGTCGAGCGGCGGGAGGAGGTCTGCTTGAACCAGGCGTAGTGATCGGCGGGGATTTCATTGACCGGCCGGCTATCACGGCGGCGATGCGAGAAGCGTTGTCACGGCTGGCCGCGCGAGGCGCACTGCGCTCGCTGCGATGTGCAATGGCGTTGCCGGCATCGGCCACGCTGACCACGCGAGTGCCGCTCGCGCGACTTACGCAGTCTAGCCAGGTGGCCATTTCGGCAGTGGCGGGGCGTGATCCACGCGGCTTGCTTGAACCGGCCGTGCTGGCAGAGGCCGAGCGCGTGGCGGGTATCGAACGGGGCGCGCTCGCAGTCGACTGGTCTATCGAGGCGCGCGCGAACGGCGACGCTGAGGTATTGATTGCGGCCACCGGGAGGCAATACGTGGAGTCGCGCGTGGAAACGGCTGCCGCTGCAAACATCGTGTTGAGTGCGATCGATGGCGAACCGGGCTCGGCGCTGCGCGCGTTGCTTTATTCGGCACGTATGGAGATTGATCCGCGTGAACGTTTTGTCGCTTGCTGGGTAGAGAGCGCTGGATTGCATGCCTGGGTTGTCGGCGCGGACGGCGTGGAGAACGAGGTGCGTTATCCGACGCCGGAGTATTCGAGCGCGACTGACGCGCTGACAGATCTGGTTGGCGACGATCCAGACGTGCACTGGATTTATATCGGCGGGGATATCGAGCTGCTCAATCGCGCAGGCGTTTCCACACCCATGCTTGCCGCTTTGTTCGGCTGCCCGGTCATGCCGTTTGAATGCGCTCCCTTTTTGCAATGGCGCGCAACGGGTCGACGAACGTTTCGCGCATTCGTCGCTATTCGCGGTCGCAATGGGCCTTGCGCTGCGCGAGGTGATGTCATGAGCGCAGTGGGTTTGCATACCTTCAATCTGCTGCCGTATCGGTCCGGTGCGCGGCGTCGAGCCCGCAACCAGGCGCTGGCGCTGCTCGCAGGCGCGGGGTCTGGCCGGATGTGCTGCGGTCGGCGCGGTAGCGGGCTGGGATGCGTTGGAGCGGAGGCATATAGAAGAGAAACGAGACTCGCTCGACGTGGCGCTGCGGCAATTGAGCGGGCCGATCGCGGAGCATGCTCGCCTGGTAGAGCGCCAAGCGCTGGAGCGGCGCACACAGAGTGCCGCCGTGCCACTAGCCGAGCCGCGCGCCCGGTTTCTCGGCTTGCGTGGGGGACATCGCAGGGGAATATCGGCTTGCAGCGGGTGACGCAGCGCGTGAGCGAGGTAGAGCTTGCCGCCAGCGCGCCGGATTCGCACGCCGCCGCCGCGTGGCTGAAAGGGCTTGAAAAAGTGGCGGGCGTAGGGACTGTGGAGATCGTGGAAATGCGCCGCCGGGTTGTTGCTGTGCAGCCCCCAGCAGTAGCCGTCGCGAAACCCGGTGCGGCCAATTTGCAGGCCAAGACGAGCCCTTACGATTTCATCGCCGTCGTGCGTTGGACGCATAGCACCGGAGGCGACGCAACGCAGAAGCTCTTGAAGGCCGCGAGACAAGAGGTGTTGTCGAAGCAGAAAGCCGTTAGCCGGAGCCCACGATGAACCGCCTCGCTAAATCCTCCCACGGGTTTCAATTGCTACAGCCTGTAGATGCCTGGAGCGGTTACCGGGTCGCGCTCACGGGCGTCGTGATTGCTGCGCTGCTGTTTGCTGCGGGCGTGTCGTTGTGGCGCTCCTCCGATCCAAGCGGAACTGAGGTAAGCCGTTCGGCATTGCACGACGCGCGGCAGCGCCTGGACCGGGCGCGAGCAATGACTGCGCAGTTGCCTGGCATGCGCGCGCGTTCAGGCGACGGTGCGCCGCTCATCCGTTGGACCGTCGCCGACGCACTTCACGAGCTGACTACGCTCGCTGCACAGAGCGATTTGCGGATCGGCATGATCGAACCGTCGGCGCAGAAGGGCGACGGGCTCGAGATCGAGCGCCCGCTGAAATTTCGCGCTGAAGGGTCGTTCGGCGAGATCCAGCGGTTTCTCGATGCGCTGGAAGGGTTGCCAAGACTCGTCGTTCCGGAAGCTGTGCAAATGAAACGAGCGGCGAATGCGCTCGCCCTGGAAGCGACGCTCAGAGTATTCGAGAACCTCCCGGCGATCACGCGGCGGGAGCCTTCGCGCCGGGACGCGTTTGCTATCGATCCGTTTGGTGTGAAGAACGGTACAAGCGTGGGTGATGGAGGCGCGATGCTTCTTGTCGGTACCCTGCGTGCCTGGCGTCGTGGGATGGCGTTGACAGAGACGGCAGCAGGAGTCGACGGATTTTTGTCGGGCCAGATGATTGGCGACGAGCGGCTTGGCAATATCCGTTCACGTTCGATCGCGCTCAGTCGCAATGGCGTTGCGCGGACGATCGGCTTTGCGGATGACCGGCCATGAAGATGCTGCGGCTTTTGCTGTTGTCAGGCCGTTCGGTAAACGTGGCGCTGCGGGCTATTCGCGGCGCGGCGATCGTCGGCCCGTTCTTGTTGCAGTGGAAAATTTGGACGTGTGGTATCGCGAGTGCGTTGTTGCTAGGGGCCGTGACCGCCCGCGCCGCAATTCCCCCTTTTACCACCCTTGCCCGAGCCGTTTCCAGAGACGCTGCCCACGGACCAGTTTGCGGTTGAAGTGCCTGCGGCTGTCGTTGCGCAAGTGCCCGATGAGGAAACAAGCTGGCTGACGCCGGCCGCAACATCGGCTACGT
>NZ_JAQGMM010000614.1 GCF_028292365.1 Caballeronia sp. | reverse complement strand
TGCACGGTCCGTACCACGAATGGCAAGCCGATAAACGTCAGCGCCACGAGCACGCCCAATGGCGTGAACGCCACCTTGATTCCAAGTGGCGCAAGAAACTGGCCGATCCAGCCATTCGGCGCATACACCGCGGCGAGCGCAATGCCGGCCACGGAAGTCGGTAACGCAAACGGCAGATCGACGACGGCATCGACCACGCGTTTGAACGGGAACGTGTAGCGCACGAGCACCCACGCCACGAGAAAGCCGAACACGGCGTTGATCAGCGCGCCGCCGAGAGCCGCCGTAAACGTCAGCCGATACGACGCCAGCACGCGCGGCGACGTGACGGCGCGCACGAACGTCGCCCAATCGAGCGTAGCCGTCTTGGCGAAGGTTGCGGCAAGCGGAATCAGCACCACGAGGCTCAAATACGCCACCGTGATGCCGAGCGTCAGGCCGAAGCCCGGCAGTGCGCTGGGCTTGCGGAAAGTGAAGGTCGTCATGCGTGAATCATCCAGTTCCGCCGCGCCGCGGGGACGGCGCTTCGGGGTCGAGCTTCGGGTTAATTTCAGGCCGTCTATGCGGCCGTAGTGTTTTTTCAAGCTTCTTTACGACTACAGCATCGCGAGCGCATGAGCGCCGGCGATGCTGCTTTTCAACCTGCAGCGCTTACTGCAGCGCTTACTGCAGCGCTTACTGCGGTTGATAGATCGAATCGAACACACCGCCATCGGCGAAATGCGTCTTTTGCGCGTTGGTCCAGCCACCGAAAGAGTCATCAATGGTGTAGAGCTTGATCTTCGGGAACTGCTTCGTCAGCGCGGCAGGAACCGCGGTGGAACGCGGCCGATAGAAATTGCGCGCCGCGATCTCCTGACCTTCCTCGCTATACAGGTACTTGAGGTAAGCCTCAGCCAGCTTGCGCGTGCCATGACGATCCACGACCTTGTCGACAACGGCCACCGGCGGCTCAGCCAAAATGCTCACCGACGGCACCACGATCTCGAACTTGTCCGAGCCAAATTCCTTCAGCGACAAAAACGCCTCGTTTTCCCACGCGATCAGCACGTCGCCCTGCCCGCGCTGCACGAAGCTGGTGGTCGCACCCCGTGCGCCCGAATCCAGTACGCCGGCATTCTTATAGAGCTTGGTCACGAAGTCCTTCGCGGTCGTCGCATTGCCGCCCGGCAGATGTTCTGCGTATGCCCACGCCGCGAGATAGTTCCAGCGCGCGCCACCGGATGTCTTCGGATTCGGGGTCACGATGGACACGCCCGGCTTGAGCAGGTCCGGCCAGTCCTTGATCTGCTTCGGGTTGCCCTTGCGCACGAGAAACACGATCGTCGATGTGTACGGCGACGCGTTGTCCGGCAAGCGCTTCTGCCAGTCTTGCGCAACGAGCCCCTTGGCCGCGAGCGCATCGATGTCATAGGCCAGCGCCAGCGTCACCACGTCCGCCTGCAAACCGTCGAGAACCGAGCGCGCCTGACCGCCCGAGCCGCCGTGCGACTGCTTGAACGTAACCGTTTCACCGGTTTCAGCCTTCCATTTCTTACCGAAAGCCTGATTGAAGTCTTGGTACAGCTCACGCGTCGGGTCGTACGACACGTTCAGGAACGACGTGTCGGCATGCGCTTGCGCGATCATTCCCGCCGTCATTCCAGTCACCGACGCTGCCCCGATCACCGCCGTGGCAAGCAGCTTCCTTGCACGTGCGCTCCACCCCGAATTCTGACTCAGCATTGCCCCGCTCCCCGTCTTATGTGTTTGAGCAGCCGAGTCTATCGACGGGCTTTCATTATTAAAAATAATTGTTATTCATTCTTTTAGATCAAAAAGTGCTAATGAAGGCTGGAAGCGGCGTTGCGGCCATCAAAGAGCCGTTGGAGCACCGTGTTTGTTGCCTCTGTGTGGTTCTGACGACGTCGAACTTAAAGTAAAGCTTGAAAAGCGCCGAATACTGTATAAAACTACAGGCATCTGTTCATCCATACAGTGGACGACCGGCCATAAAGGGGCAAATGCACGTGACCAAAATGAGCAAACTGACTGCGCGGCAGCAAGAGGTTTTCGAACTGATCCAGCGGGCTATCGAACGCACGGGGTTTCCGCCAACGCGCGCCGAGATCGCAGCCGAACTCGGTTTTAGCTCGGCTAATTCCGCCGAAGAGCATCTTCGGGCGCTGGCGCGTAAAGGGGTGATCGAGCTGGCAGCGGGTTCATCGCGCGGCATTCGCTTGCTGACTAATGGCAGCCTTGACGACGGGCCTCACCAGTTCACGTTGCCGCATGCCAGCATCATGCAATTATCCTTGCCGCTGGTCGGGCGCGTGGCAGCCGGTAGCCCGATCCTCGCGCAGGAACACATCTCTAAGCATTACGCCTGCGACCCGGCGCTGTTCTCCACCAAACCGGACTATCTCTTGAAGGTGCGCGGGCTTTCCATGCGCGACGCAGGCATCTTCGACGGTGACCTGCTTGCCGTGCAGAAAAGAAACGAGGCGAAGGACGGGCAGATCGTCGTAGCCCGGATCGGCGACGACGTCACGGTGAAACGCTGGAAACGTCGTCCAGATGGCGTTGAACTGATCGCTGAGAACCCTGATTACGAGAATATCTTCGTTGCATCAGGCAGCGACGACTTTGCGCTGGAAGGTATTGCGGTCGGGTTGATTCGCTCCGGCGAGCTTTGATTTCCGCAAGGTTTTCAGTTTCTGCCTTGTTTTCTGTTTGTTGATCTGTTTGTTGATTTCTGATTTGCAGAGCGGCGGTGGATGTTCTGGATGTCCCGGGTTTTCCGGGAGTGCTCCCCAGCCGCGCTGCGCTTGAATTCCAGCCCTATAAAGCGTGACGGACATCGCATTCGCGATGAACCGGCGCGCGTCCTATTCTCATCGGTTGTCATCGGTTATCGGAGAAACATCATGGAACGATTCGCCCGGTTGTTTTCTGCTTCTTTTTTATCCGCGTCGTTTGCGCCGACAGCACGTGCACCCCTTTCGTTTCGGCAATTTCGCGAGTTCGGCCGTTTGCGGCATCTGCGCTCGCTGATTTCCTGCAAGACACAAAAACCTGCCAATACTCCCGATCTCTTCGACGAACTGCCGGTCCTGCCCTCGCGGCAACCCGCGTTCGCCCGGGTTTCGTTGAGCACATCGGTGCATACGCAATCTGAGCAACGTGCGCCAGTGCGGGTTTATCGCGGCGAGTCGCGGGTCATCATGGTCGGCAATATCGAAGCGGTATCGCGCATGATCGACCGCTGTATCGACGAAGAACGGGCTGGTGTTGAAGGCGGATTGCTTACCTGATATTTAAGCAGCGGTAAATCCGCGGGGATAGTTCTGGCGCCGGTGCGGTCCATCTAAGGGTTGAGTCGTTTTTGGCCGTCTTTGGCCTCTCCTCTGGCCACAACTCTTGCATTTCGAGCCGCGTCCACCTCATCGGCCCCAAGGCCCCACGCGTATGCCCCTGTCCCGTACCAGCAAGTCCGTTGTTATTGCGTTAGTGGTTGTTATTGTCGTGGCAATGCTCGGTGTGATCTATGCATCGCCGTATATCGCGCTCGACCGGCTGAAGCGTGCCGCCGACGCCCGTGACGCTCAAACTGTGAATCAGTACGTCGACTTTCCGCTGCTGCGTGAAAGCCTGAAGGATCAGGTCGGACAGTTGCTGACCCGAAAAATCGACATACAGAAGAGCGGCAATCCGTTAGCGATCATCGGCGCCATGATTGGCGCGGCGCTAATCGGCCCGCTGGTCGATTCGTATGCAACGCCCGACGGCGTGGCGGCTATTCTCAATGGCATACCGCCAAGGGGTGATCCAGGCGAGAAACCGCCGGTTCCGTCCGAAGCCAGCGGAGCTGTTGTTGCGACTCCGGAAGCCGTGCAAGCGCCGCCGCCCGCACCCGCCCAATCGGCGCCTGTCGCCGCTTCACCGTCGGCACCGAAACCACCGCCTCAAACCACGGCGGGGTATCGAAGTTTTAATAC
>NZ_JAQGMM010000555.1 GCF_028292365.1 Caballeronia sp. | reverse complement strand
CGACTAGCATCGGCCGGACAAAAGCCCGTATTTATCCGCAAAGTGTTTCGTTTTCCGTCTTAAAATTGCGCCGCACCCCTTGTTGACCCGGGTGCGCTGCGCCAACTGCCGGCGCTGAAGCACAACCCCACTGAAAAAGGTTCATGCGTGAAGCAGTTAACCATTCGAAATCGGATCCTTGTGAGCTTTGGCGTGATTCTTGCGCTGATGCTGGTCATGGCCGTTTGTTCGTACATCCTCCTCGGCGCGATCGATCGGGATGCGCGCAGCCAGGAAGAAAATTCGTCGCCGGGCGTCTATCTCGCGACGACTATCCGCGCGGCGTGGTTTGAAAACTACACGGTGACCCAGCGGCTTATATTTATCGATACCGAGCCTGACCAGGTTCGTCGGGACACCCAGCGCATTGCCGAAACCCGCGACTCGCTCGACAAGCTGATCGACCAGTATGCGGCGACGGTTTTCGATGAAACCGATCGCCGTCTCTTCGCCGATTTCAAGCAGCAACGCTCGCTTTATGCACCGATCCAGGAGCAGATCCTGGCCGATATGCCGGCGTCGAAGGCGGCTGCCGCAAGCGCCTTCAACACCCAGCTCACGCCGGTCTGGGAAACGGGGCGGACCGTGGTGCGGGCACTTGTCGAGCGCAACAACGAGCAGCAGACGCGCTCGTCGAAGAGCATTCGCGATTCTGTCAGCGAGGCCGAGACCACGTTGCTGGTAGTCGGGCTGGCGACCTTCCTGGTGGCGGCATGGGCCGGCTTCCTGTTGCTCAGGGCGATCGCCGTGCCTATGCAGCGGCTGGTAGAGGTCGTCGATGCAATGCGCACCGGCGACTTGTCGCAGCGCCTGCAACTGGAGCGCGGGGATGAATTCGGCGCATTGGGGGCGGGCTTCAACCGCATGACCGACGAGCTGACCGGCTTGGTTGGTCAGGCGCAAAAGTCGGCGGTGCAGGTCACGACATCGGTGGCGGAAATTGCCGCGACAGCCCGCGAGCAGCAGGCCACGGCAAGCGAAACCGCTGCGACGACAACCGAGATCGGCGCCACGTCCCGGGAGATCTTTGCCACGTCGCGCGACCTCGTACGCACGATGAACGAAGTGTCCGGCGTGGCCGAGCAGTCGGCGCTGCTGGCGGGAACGGGGCAGGTGGGCCTGACGCGCATGGAAGACACCATGCGGCTCGTGATGGAGGCCGCGGGATCGGTGAACGGCAAGCTCGCGATTCTCAACGAGCGCGCGAGCAACATCAACCAGGTGGTGGCCACCATTACGAAAGTCGCCGACCAGACCAACCTGCTGTCGCTGAACGCGGCGATCGAAGCGGAAAAGGCCGGCGAATATGGGCGCGGTTTTGCGGTGGTGGCGACTGAGATCCGTCGCCTTGCGGACCAGACGGCGGTCGCCACTTTCGATATCGAACAAATGGTGAAGGAGATCCAGTCGGCGGTCGCGGCGGGCGTGATGGGCATGGACAAGTTCTCCGAGGAAGTCCGGCGCGGCATGACGGACGTGCAGCAGGTCGGCGGCCAACTGTCGCAGATCATCCAGCAGGTGCAGACGCTCGCGCCGCGGTTCGTGATGGTCAATGAAGGCATGCAGACGCAGGCGACCGGCGCCGACCAGATTACGCAGGCGCTCGCCCAACTGTCCGAAGCCGCGCAGCAGACGGCCGAGTCGCTGCGCCAGTCGACGCAAGCGATTGACGACCTCACGCACACCGCCAATGGCCTGCGTACCGGCGTGTCACGCTTCAAGGTGGCGACGTGACGACCTCCGCGCTCTCCGACTATTCGTTCGGCCACTGAGACCATGCTCTTCGTTCAGTTCACGCTCGATAACGACCGCTATGTGATCGACAGTTCGCAAGTCGAGCGCATGCTGTCACTCGTGCCACTGAAGGCCATGCCCGGCGTGCCGGATTGGGTCGCGGGCGTCCTCGATTACGAAGCTTCACCGGTGCCGGTCATCGATCTGGCTGCGCTTGCATTGGGCCGGCGTTCGCACGAACGTTTGTCCACGCGACTGGCACTGGTCTGCTACCCGCACGAAACCGCGACGGGTGTCGAACATGAGCGCCTCGGCATCTTGCTCGAACGCGCCACGCGTACGGTGACACTCGACGCTGCCGCGTTCAAGCCCGCCGGTGTCGAGGCGATGAACGCTCGATATCTCGGGCCGCTCGCACGCGACGATCAAGGCCTCGTCCAATGGGTCCGCATTGAACACCTGTTGCCGGAGCACGTGCGAGCGCAACTCTTCACGCAGAGCAAAGCATGAAGCACGGCACGAGTTCCGATCAGGCCCATCGCGCGGTGCAGGCGTTGCACAAGATCCACGCGATGCATGAAAGCCGTCGCGAGCCGCTCCCGCATGCGCAGGTCGTGCAGTTCGCCGGGCTTTTACAACGGATCATGGGTCTGGACCCGGTGTCTATCGGCGAGAAAGCGATCGAACGGGCCGTATCGGACCGGTTTGCAGCATGGCGCGCGGCAGGTGCCGATGGTCTGGACGAATCGCGGGCCAGTATCGAAGCGTTCTGGCTGGTGGTGAACGGCGTGCCGGCCCAATTGCAGGCCTTGATCGAAGCGGTGGTCGTGCCGGAGACGTGGTTTTTCCGCGATGCCGAGGCGTTCAACGCACTGGTCAAGCTGGCGCGGACGCGGCTTCTCGACCAGCCGTTCAAGCCGGTGCGAATCCTGAGCATGCCGTGCTCGACGGGCGAGGAGGCCTACACCGCCGCCATGGCCATGCTCGACGCGGGGATTGCCCCGGAGCGTTTTTCCATCGATGCCATCGATATCAGCGGCCGTGCGCTCGATATCGCCCGCCACGCGCACTATGGCGGCAACGCGTTCCGCAGCCGCGCGCTCGGATTTCGCGAGCGGTTTTTCGCACAGGCAGGGGATCAATGGCGGCTTTTGCCGGAGGTGACGGAGCGAGTGCAGTTTCGCCAGGCGAATCTGCTGACGCTCGATCCGCAGACGTTCGAACCCTTCGATTTCGTTTTCTGCCGCAACGTGCTGATCTATTTTGGCCGGCAGACGCAGCACACGGCCATGCGAGTGCTGGACGGCTTGCTTGCACCGGGCGGCACACTGTTTGTCGGGCCCGCGGAAACGGGGCTGATGATGCGCGAAGGCATGGCGTCGGCGAAGCTGGTGCTGGCGTTCGCGTTCAGACGGCCGGAAGAGCGAGTCGGGAGTGCTCGGCCGACGCTTATCGAAGCGCACGGCGCAGGCGAACAAGGTTTGGACGTTCAGCCGCGCGCGCTATTCGCTGCCATAGCCGCCGCGGAGCGGGCAATGGAATTTGCCGCGCGAGCAGCGACTCCAAAGGCGCTGGTTGCGGGGGCCAGCGTGGCACATACGTTTGGCCATCAAGCCGTGCCGGCTACGAATCTGAACGATGCACCTGGACGCTCATTTTCATTCGGCTTGCCTGCTGCCGGCGCGCCGCGCGCGGCGCCCGACATGGCGGCCAACGCACAATTTACCGCTCAACCGGGCACGCTCAAACAAGCCCAGGCACTTGCCGATGCTGGCGCCTTGCTCGAAGCCGCCGATATCGCGCGGACCTATCTCAAGGCGCATCCGTCCAGCGCCGACGCCTACTACTTGCTCGGCGTGATCGCGGATGCGCGAGGTGAGCAAAGCGAGGCGAGAGGTTTTTACAAACGCGCGCTTTATCTTGAACCCGGGCATGGCGAGGCGCTGACGCATCTTGCCGCCGTGCTCAGGCTGGAAGGCGATCGTGCGGGCTCGCAGTTGTTGTTGGCCCGCGCTGAACGTGCTGAACGTGCATCAGGAGGCCGCCATGAGTGATCCGCGCGACCAGCGAAACGTGAGGTTTGCCGCGGATGTGGATGCGGCTTCAGCCTTGGACGGGCCGTCGTCATTGCTGGCCGATATGGATGCCCCTATCGACGACTGCTGGAACCGCATCGGCGTTCGCGGCGACGGTTCGTGTCCGCGCCTGGCTGGCTACATCCATTGCCGCAATTGTCCTGTGCACGATGCCGCCGCGGCGCGCGTGCTGGACCGTGAACAATCCGCCGATGCCGTGATCGGGCAAGCGCTCCTGCATCGCCAGACAGCGCAGTCGCCAAGCGAATACGCGACGCGCGAGGTGGATGTCACGTCGTGGCTCGTATTTCGCATCGGCGATGAATGGCTGGGTTTGCCCACCACGATCTTCCAGCAGGTGGCCCAGTTGCGCCCGATTCACTCGTTGCCGCACCGGCGTCATCGCGCGGTGCTCGGCGTGGTGAACGTGCGCGGGACGTTGCTCGTATGTGCGTCGCTGGCGCGCTTGTTCGGGATCGCGTCGGTGGTCGGTCAGGATGGACGCAGGCCGGAGCAGCAGAGCACCCAGCAGGGTATTGATGCCCGGGATCTTGCGCGCTTGCTGGTTATCGAGCCGGGCGGAGACGTTGGCGAGCGCGGTGATCTTGGCAATCCTATTGTGTTCCCCGTCGATGCAGTCGATGGCGTACATCGTTTTGCGCGCGCAGATCTCCAGGCGGTGCCGGCGACCATAGCCAGCATGTCGGCATCCCACGCGGTGGCCGTGATGGCGTGGAATGGCGTGACTGTGGGTCTGCTCGACGCGGCTAAACTCTTCGAGACCTTGAACCGGAGTTTCACATGAGCGGCGCTGAAACGGGGCAGGGGCCAAGCCGCGGCCAGCTGTCGCTCATCGACTTGTTTCGCGAGGAAGCGCGGGCGCAGGCTCAGATCCTGAGCGATGGCCTGCTTGCGCTGGAACGTGCCCCGCGCGACCCGGTGACGCTCGAAGCCTGCATGCGGGCGGCGCACTCGCTGAAGGGCGCGGCGCGAATTGTCGGCGTACCGGATGGCGTGAGCCTCGCGCATGTGATGGAAGACTGCTTCGTCGGCGCACAACAAGGGCGCGTCAGCGTGGACGCCGGCATGATCGACGTGCTGCTGAGCGGCGTCGACCTGATCTTGAGAATCGGGCAGGGGTCCGGCGACGAAAGTTTGTCGCAGACGGACGTGGATGCATTCGTCGATGCCTTGAATGCACGGATGAACGGCGCTACCGCTGCGCCGTCTTCATCTGTTTTTGAAGTGTCTCTGTCTGACGCCGACCTTGATCTGTCGAATGAACTGACGCTCTCAGCGCCGCTGGTCGAGGACGCACAGGAAACCGAGGAAGCCGCGCCTTTCCAGCCGGCCCGTTCCACTGAACCGCGTGAACCGGCCCGCATGCTGCGTGTTCGTGCCGACACCCTCGACCGCTTGCTGAGCCATTCGGGTGAATCGCTGGTTGAATCGCGTTGGCTCAAGCCGTTCGCGCAATCCATGTTGCGCGTGAAGCGGATCCAGCGCGACGCCAGCCGGGCGCTTGATTTCCTGCACGAATCGCTGACCGAGGCGGCTGCCTCGGCATCGAGTTCTCCGGCGACTGCGACTGCGACTGCGGCGCTCGACACGCGCACGCTCGATGCACTGGACGAGGTCCGCCGTCTCAACGCAGAAGCGCATCGCCAGCTCGGTGAGCGCCTGGCCGAGCTGGAAAATTACGACCGGCGTTCGACGCATCTGTCGCAGCAACTCTACGACGAAGCGCTTGAATGCCGGATGCGGCCTTTCGTCGATGTCACCGGCGGTTTTGCGCGCATGGTTCGCGACGTCGCGCGCTCGCTCGATAAACAAGTGCGCTTCGTGATTGCGGGCGAAGCGACGGAAGTGGATCGCGACATCCTCGACCTGCTCGACGCGCCGCTGGGTCATTTGTTGCGTAACGCGGTCGATCACGGCATTGAAGCGCCATCGCTGCGGCGGGCTCTTGGCAAACCGCCGGAAGGCACCATCACGCTGGAAGCCCGCCACAGTGCCGGATCACTTTTCATCAGCGTCAGCGACGACGGTGGCGGCGTGGACCTCGACGCGCTGCGCCGGGCTATCGTCCAGAAACGCCTGGCTAACGAGACCACGGCTGCGCGTCTTTCAGACACTGAACTGCTTGAATTCCTGTTCCTGCCCGGCTTCTCCATGCGCGATACCGTCACCGACGTCTCCGGCCGCGGCGTTGGCCTTGACGCCGTGCAGGACGTCGTGCGCCAGGTACGCGGCAACTTGCGCGTCACGCAGGAAGCACTGGGCGGTACGCGTTTCGTGATGCAGTTGCCGCTAACACTGTCCGTCATCCGCAGTCTGATCGTTGAAGTGGATGGCGAGCCGTACGGCCTGCCGCTCGCGCACGTGACACGCACGCTTGTCCTGCCGCGGGCATCGATCGATCTGCTCGAAGGGCATCAGCATTTCGCGTTCGAAGGGCGGCGGCTCGGCATCGTCACCGCGCACCAGATCCTCCGCTCAGGCACCTTCGAGACCGCCAGCGACACGCTCAATGTCGTCGTGATCGGGCAGGGCGCGACGTGCTACGGCGTGGTTGTCGACCGCTTTCTCGGCGAGCGCATGCTGGTCGTGCAACCCCTCGACAAACGCCTGGGAAAGGTACCGAATATCGCAGCGGGTGCGTTGATGGAAAACGGTGATCCGCTGCTGATTGCCGATCTTGACGACTGGCTGCGCGCGGTCGAAAAGCTGGTTGTCGACGGCGAGCTTGGGCGTGTTTCATCGGGCACGGCGAGCGTGGTCGCCGCGTCGAGAAAACGCGTGTTGGTGGTCGACGACTCGCTGACCGTGCGCGAACTCGAACGCAAGCTGCTGGCCGGACGTGGTTACGACGTGACCGTGGCCGTTGACGGCATGGACGGCTGGAACGCGGTACGCAGCGAGCGTTTCAACCTGGTGATCACCGATATCGACATGCCGCGCCTCGACGGCATCGAACTGGTGACGCTGATCCGGCGCGATCCGCAACTGCGCGAGACGCCGGTGATGATCGTGTCGTACAAGGATCGCGCGGAAGACCGCCAAAGGGGGCTGGACGCCGGAGCGGACTATTATCTGGCGAAAGGCAGTTTCCACGACCAGACCTTGCTCGATGCAGTGCGGGATCTGATCGGCGAAGCGCAGTCGTGAGAGAACACTAAAAAAGAGAGGCGAGCGATGAAGATCGGGATCGTGAACGACATGCCGCTGGCGGTGGACGCCTTGCGCCAGGCACTGGCGACGCGGCGTGACTTCGAGGTGATCTGGGTCGCCCGTGACGGCGCGCAGGCGGTCGACTACTGCATGGCGCAGAAACCCGACGTCGTGCTGATGGACCTCGTCATGCCGCATATGGATGGCACGGAAGCCACGCGGCGAATCATGCGCGAGACGCCGTGCGCGATCCTGATCGTGACCGTGGATGTGGGCGCGAATGCGTGGCGGGTCTACGAGGCGATGGGCGCGGGCGCGCTGGATGCGGTCGACACCCCGGTGCTCGCCGGCCCGGACGCAAAGCGCGGGATCGCCGCGCTGACCGCCAAGATCGACCAGATTGCCGCCCAGCAGGCCACGAAAGCCGCCGCGAATCCGATCGCCGCCGCACCGCGTATTACCTCCGACACCGACTTGCTCGCGATCGGTGCGTCGGCGGGCGGCCCAAGCGCGCTGGCGACACTGCTGGCCGCGCTGCCGGCCGACTTCGCGCCGGCTACGGTGATTGTCCAGCACGTGGACCAGGCCTTTGCGATCGGCATGGCCGACTGGCTCAACGAACAGTCGACGCTGCCGGTGCGCGTGGCGCGCGAGGGCGACCGGCCGGCGCCGGGCTGCGTGCTGCTTGCGGCGACCAACGACCACCTGCATTTCTGTGGCGCTGGAAACAGGCTCGGATACACGAAAGAGCCGCTGGCGACGCCGTACCGTCCGTCCATCGACGTGTTTTTTCAAAGCGTGGTTGCGCGCTGGAGCGGCAACGCGGTCGGCGTGCTGCTGACCGGCATGGGCCGCGATGGCGCGGCGGGCCTCGCCGCTATGCGCGCCAAGGGATATCACACGATCGCGCAGGACGAAGCGACATCCGCCGTGTACGGCATGCCGAAAGCAGCGGCAGCGCTGAATGCGGCGGTCGCCATCCTGCCACTCCCGAACATCGCGAATGCCGTGCAAAAGGCGTTCACATCGTCGCGCAAATGACGCGCTCGAACTCGACTCAGAACAGGATTCAGTCATGGAACATCGAAATGCAGATCCGTTGGCGGAGCGCGCAAGGCGCGAACAGGCCAATCTGGAATCCCGCCCGGAAAGCCCGGCGGCTCCCCTCGATGCCGCAACCGAAGAGCGTTCGGCCGCCGATCTGCTTGCCGATGCGCTGAATGCGCCCAGCGCCGCCGACAGCGCGGTCATGGTGCTGCTGGTCGACGACCAGACCATTGTTGCGGAAGCAGTGCGCCGCGCGCTGATGGATCAGCCGCGGCTGGATTTTCATTACTGCGCCAACGCCGAGGATGCGTTGCGCGTCGCACAGGCCACGCGGCCGACCGTGATCCTGCAGGATCTGGTCATGCCGGGCGTGGACGGGCTGACGCTGGTGCGTCAATACCGCGAGAACGAGGCGACCCGTGATATCCCGATCATTGTGTTGTCGACGAAAGAAGAACCGCGCATCAAGAGTGCCGCGTTTGCCGCGGGCGCCAACGACTATCTGGTGAAGCTGCCGGACACTATTGAACTGATTGCGCGGATTCGCTATCACTCCCGTTCGTATCTGAATTTGTTGCAGCGTGACGAGGCGTATCGCGCGTTGCGGATGTCGCAGCAAAAGCTGCTTGAGACCAATCTGGAATTGCAGCGCCTGACCAATTCGGACGGGCTGACGGGCTTATCGAACCGGCGCTGTCTGGACGACTACATGAACGCCGAGTGGAAACGCGCAGCGCGTGAACAGTCGCAGCTCGGCTTGCTGATGATCGATGTGGACAACTTCAAGTCGTACAACGATACCTACGGCCACGTAGCGGGCGATGATGTGCTGAAGCTCGTCGCGCGCGCGATTGAATCGAGCCTGAACCGTCCCGCCGATCTTGCCGCCCGCTTTGGCGGCGAGGAATTCGCGGTGGTGTTGCCGTCCACGTCGACTGGCGGCTTGCGCCTGCTCGGCGAAAAGATCCGTATGGCGGTGGAGGCACTTGCCGTGCCGCATACGGGGTCGGCCAGCGATCGGCTCACAATAAGCGTGGGCGGTGTCATGCAGGTGCCCCAGCCGGGCGAAGACATGAAGCAGCTGATCGAAGCCGCCGACCTGGCTTTGTATCGGGCCAAGCGTGACGGGCGCAATCGGGTGGAAATCGGTAGTTAATCGCTAAATGAGCCGGTCCGCGAGGAGCGGTTCCGTACGCCGCTCACTGTGCCCGTGGCGCCTTTTACATGCCTTTACCGATGCCGCGCGCTTGCCGACACCGAACGGCACCACGCGCGCGTTGGGGCTCTGGTTGCCCTTGCGCGCCTCGTCCCCGATGATCGCGACGCGTTCGAGGAGTAGCGAACAATCGGACGGGTCCGTCGATGCACCGGTCGACCGGTTGCCAAAACCGTTGGCGATACCTCAGCAGATGAAGCGTCTCGAGCCTCGCTGACGAGAGGTAGCCTGACGTTGGGCGTAACCACGAAACTCGAGTGCGAGCTGGCGTCAAAGGCCGTAGAAGAAGCCACTGGCGCAGGCGTCACAACATCGTTCGATGCAGCGAGACCGGCCAAGGGAGCGCTCCACGGATCGGCCGGCGGAGGGGGCGCACTGTGTGCCGGCGCTTTCACTGGTTCGCCTGGTTTGGAAACGGGCGTAATGCGCTTGAGCCACGCATCATGTGATGCAATCAGACCGGGCGAACGTCCACGCGGTGTTTCATTCCAGTCGGAACGATCCATCGCGAGGGCAGAGGGTGCTACCTCGATGGTCGTTGCAACCGGGTTTGGCGCACGCTTCGTTGCGGCTGCTGGCGGCTCTTGCTTTGATGCATACGCTGGTGACACGGGTGATGTTGCTGACGCAGCATGGATTTGTCCGGACGATTTGAACCGGTCGGCAGCCGGTGCGCTCCAGGCATCGTCAACCGCGAGACTGGGTGCTGCGGGGTTGGTCCAGGCGTCATCCACTACGAGTTTGGGTGCGGCGTGACTGCTCCATTGCTCACCCGCGGGCACGCTGGCAACGGCGGATTCTCCCGCTCGGGCCGTTGCGTGCATCAAACCAAAGGCGGCGCACGCCAGCGCGACTTTTTCCAGTCCTGAATGAACGAGCCGAAACAGGTCGCTAAGCGGTGAGCGAGACATGGCATTTCCCTTGAATACACGAAAGCTCGCAGCCTATGGGAAAGTCCGATCCGAAATAACGCGATTTATCTGAATAGTGAAAGTTTTCAGCGAAGAAGTTGAAGAAGTTGAGTTGAAGGAAGGGTACGGGCGCATTTTGATGGCACTGCGATGTTTCGGCGAATCCGGCTTCGTGACATTCGATGTCGTTGATCCTGGGCTTCGCCTGGAGAGGTGGGCACTGTCCTGTTGTGCTGATGAAACGCAAAGAGCCGTTCCGACTCACGTCGGAACGGCTCTTTGCTGTGCTCGCTTCAGTTTCCACGCGTCAGATGAGAGAGAACGCGCCCGAATGGAATACGGCCGAGAGCGATGGCTATTTCGCTGCTTCCGTCGCTTTCGCAGCAGCCGCAAGATCCGTCGCGCTGCCGGTCGGCGAACCCATTGCCTGGAACAGCAACGCGGTATCGCTAAGCCGCGCGCTTTCATAGCGAATAGCATCCAGCCGCGCATTGCGATACTGGCGCTCGCTTGCACGTGATGCCGAGGGCGGAATCGCCCCAAGTCGCTCGCGGGCCGTTGAATCCGTGAACGCGCTCATTGAAGTGCGGCTGGCGGTATCGGCGAAACTGAGTGCCTGGTTATCCTGCTCGAGCGCTGCGAGCGAATCCGCCACGTTACGGAACGCGGTCAGCACCGTTTGCTTGTATTGCGCTACGGCCGCCTCATAGCTCGCTTGCGCTGCGCGCTTTTGGGCGAACAATGCGCCGCCATGAAACAGCGGCTGTGACAGCGAGGCGCCTATGCCCCAGATCGCGCCCGCACCGGACAAGGCAGTTGGCCAGCTGAAACCCGCTTTTCCCATCGATGCCGACAGCGTCAGGCTCGGGAACATTTGCGCCGTCGCGACGCCGACTTGCGCCGCGGCCGCTTTGAGCAGCGCGTCGGCCGCCTGAATATCCGGGCGGCTGGCAAGCAGATCCGACGGCACGACCACCGGCACATTACCCGGCACGGTCAGCGACGCGAGGTCAAGATCGGGCGGTGCCTGGTCCGGCGTGCGGCCAAGCATCACGGCAAGCGCGTGGCGGTTTGCAAGCCACTGAGCCCGCAGCCCGGGCAGCGAAGCCGCGAGGGACGCGGCGTTCGATTGCGCGTTGAGGGCGTCCGCTCGCGACGCCGAACCGAGTTCGTAGCGGCGCTGCGTTTCTCGCGCGTCTTCATTGGCGAGGACAATCAGCCGTTCGGTTGTATCGATTTGCGCACGTAACGACGCCGCACCAATCGCGCCCGTGACAATATTCGCGGCGAGTGCGCGGCGGGCAGCATCGAATTGCCAGGACTGGCTGTCCACTTGCGCGGCGAGCGCCCGGTCAGCGAGTCGCGCCGCGCCGAACAGGTCGAATGTGTATTGCGCCCGGATCTGGCCGACAAAGAGGTTATAGAGCACAGTGGGCGGCCCGAAGTTCGGCACGCCAATAGCACGCTCCCGGTTCGCCTGGCCGCCGAGGTCGATGCTTGGCAGCATCGACTCGCCGACTTGAGCCCGCAGTTGCTCGCGTGCTGCGGCGAGGGTTTTGTCCGTCGCGGCGAGGCTCGGGCTGTTGCGCAAGCCTTCATCGACCAGCGCGTTCAACGGCTCGGAA
>NZ_JAQGMM010000521.1 GCF_028292365.1 Caballeronia sp. | reverse complement strand
GCCGATGCGTTCACCTGCACCGCGCGCTACGACGGCGCGTTGTATCGTGCTGAAACCATCGCTCGACTCGGACGCCACTACGAAGCAATGCTGGCTGGCCTGTGCCAGGATCCTGATCGGCCGGTGGCGGAGATTGCGTTTATCGATGAAGAGGAGCTTGCTCGTCTCTCGTCGTGGAGCACGCATGCCGCGGAGTTTGGCGTTGCAGCGTCTGTGCATCGTTTATTCGAACGCCACGCGATAAGGACACCCGATGCACCAGCGCTCTTGTTCGACGGTGAGGTACTGACTTACCGCGAACTTGACCAGCGCGCCAATCAGCTTGCGCATCGACTGGTGAAGCTTGGCGTGGGACCGGAAGTGAAGGTCGGTATCGGTCTGGAGCGTTCAGTGGAGATGGTGGTCGGCTTGCTGGCCATATTGAAGGCGGGTGGTGCTTACGTTCCACTCGATCCTGACTATCCGTCCGAACGGCTGGCCTACATGATCGGCGACAGCGGCGTGCGGCTGCTGCTCACGCAGCGCGCCGTGCGCGAACGCTTGAGCCAACATTTGCCCCCGGACGACGCATGCGCGGTGCTCGAACTCGACGTGCTGGATACATCGAGCGAACCGTTGCATTGTCCGGATGTTCAGATTCATGCGGAAAACCTGGCCTACGTGGTCTATACGTCGGGTTCGACAGGCCGTCCGAAGGGCGCGGCCAACCGCCATGGCGCGTTGTTCAACCGGCTGGCATGGATGCAGGCCGCGTACCAGCTCGATGCCACCGATACCATTCTGCAAAAGACGCCGTTCAGTTTCGATGTGTCGGTCTGGGAGTTCTTCTGGCCGCTCATGGTCGGCGCGCGTCTGGCAGTGGCGGGGCCGGGGGATCATCGGGACCCTGCGAGACTGGTCGAATTGATCGATCGCTTCAAGGTGACCGCGCTGCATTTCGTGCCGCCCATGTTGCAAGCCTTCATCGCTTCACTCGATGGCGACAGTGACGTTTGCAGGAGCCTGCGCCAGGTCATCTGCAGCGGTGAAGCGCTGCCGGCGACACTACAGGATCGCGCGCTTCACCGTCTTCCGCACGTGCAATTGCATAACCTGTACGGCCCGACTGAAGCAGCTATCGACGTCACGCACTGGACCTGTCAGGCAGGCGATCCGGTCGTGCCAATCGGCCGGCCGATTGCGAACGTCAGCACCCATGTGCTCGATCAATCGATGAATCGTTTGCCTGTGGGCGTTGCGGGTGAACTCTATTTGGGTGGCGCGGGACTCGCGCGCGGTTATCTCAACCGGCCTGGGCTGACGGCCGAGCGTTTCGTGCCCGATCCGTTCACGGAGGGTGGGCGGCTATATCGCACGGGCGACCTTGCACGCTGGCGTGAGAATGGCGCGCTCGACTATCTCGGACGGCTCGATCATCAAGTCAAGATCCGCGGCTTTCGCATTGAGTTGGGTGAGATCGAGGCGGTGTTGCAGACCTTGGCGGGCGTCGATGAAGCGGTAGTCGTGGCACAAGATGGGACGGCCGGCAAGCGGCTGGTCGCGTATGTGACGGCACGTGCGGGTCATGCGCCGCAGCGCGACGTACTGGTTGCGAGCCTGCATGAAGTGCTGCCGGAATATATGGTGCCATCCGCGTGGGTCGAACTCGACCAACTGCCGCTGTCGCCGAATGGCAAGGTGGATCGCCGTGCGCTGCCCCTGCCTGCTCAGACGCAACGGGTTTGGGAAGCGCCGCAAGGTGACATTGAACCGATGCTCGCGCGGGTCTGGCAGGAAGTACTGGGCGTCGAACGCGTTGGCCGTGACGACAACTTTTTCGAGCTGGGCGGCGATTCGATCCTGAGTCTGCTGATTGTGGAGCGCGTGCGGCTGGCAGGGTGGAAGGTAACGCCGCGGCAATTGTTCGAGCGCCAGACTGTGATGCAACTTGCTGCTGTCGCCGAGCCGGTTGCTGCAGCCGCTGTCGTCACTGATGCGGTCGCGCAGGACACGACCAAGGCATTTTTGCCGATGCAGGCGTGGTTCCTCGATCTGCCGATGGAGAGAAGGCATTACTGGAATCAGGCGGTGCTGCTGACGAGCCGCGAGGCGTTGGACACTGCGCTGCTGGAGCGCGCGTTGCATGCGCTGGTGCAGCACCACGACGCGTTGCAACTGCGCCTGATACAAGGTGCCGACGGCGGATGGTCGCTGGGTACTAATGAAACATCGACTGACTTGCTATGGGTACGCGAGGCAGCCACGCCGGCTGACATCGCAACGTTGTGCGATCAAGCGCAACGCAGCCTTGATATCGACCACGGACCGCTGCTGAGAGCGCTGGCGATACAACTCGGCGACGGTAGCTGGCGGCTTCTGCTGGTGATTCACCATCTGGCTGTGGACGGCGTGTCTTGGCGCATTTTGCTCGCGGATTTGCGGACGGCGTATGCGCAGTTGCGGGCCGATGAAGCCATTATTCTGCCGCCGAAGACAACTTCAAGCGTTGAGTGGGCGAGACGTCTGGCACGCCACGCGAAAAGTTCCGGGTTGCGTGCGCAAGTCGATTACTGGCTGGAAATTGCACGCACGCCAGCGGCCTTGCCCTGCGACTTCCCGGACGGCGCAAACACCGTAGCTCATCTGCTGCACGCCACGCTCAGCCTCGACCGCGTCTGGACGCAACGGCTGCTGCAGGAAGCGCCTGCTGCATATCGCACGCACGTCAATGACCTGTTGCTGACCGCGCTGGGCCGCGCGCTATGCAACTGGACTGGGGCCGGGCGAATTCGCATCGACCTTGAAGGACACGGCCGTGAAGATCTTTTCTACGATGTCGACCTGAGCCGTACGGTCGGCTGGTTCACGAGCCTGTATCCGATCTCTCTCGACCCTCAGGGCGATGTGGGCGAGGCGCTTGGGCGCGTCAAGGAAGCAGTGCGCCGGATACCGGACCGGGGCCTCGGGTTTGGCGTGCTCAAGTACCTCGGTGACGACGCGGACCGACGCTCGCTTGGCAGCATCGAACCGTCTCGGGTGGTGTTCAACTATCTCGGTCAGTTCGACCAGAGCTTTGATGCAACCTCGGCATGGCAACCCGCGACTGAATCGGCGGGCCGTTCGCAAGACGAAGGCGCGCCGCTTCCGCATGACCTGTCCGTCAGTGGCAAGGTGCTGGACGGCGCACTGACGTTGAGCGTGGGTTATAGCTCAGAGCGTTATCGGACGAGTACGGTTGAAGGGCTGATGGATGCAGTCCGCGTGGAACTGGAACGCGTGATCGAGCACTGCACGAGTGGCAACACTGGCGTCACACCTTCGGACTTCGAACTAATTAGTCTGACGCAGAATGAGCTTGATCGGTTGCCGCTGACGTTGAAGAATGTCGCGGATATTTATCCGTTGTCGCCCATGCAGACGGGCATGTTGTTCCACACGTTGTATGCGCCTGGCAGCAGCGTGTACTTGAATCAGTTGCGAGCGGATATCGATGGACTGGCCGTCGCGCGTTTCAGTGCGGCGTGGGCAGCGGTAACGGCTCGACACGACATCCTGAGAACGGGCTTTGTGCCACAGGGCGAGGGCTGGCTGCAGTGGGTGGCGCGGTCCGTGGAACTGCCACTGACTAGCCATGACTTGCGTGGCCGCCACGACGTTGCCGCGGCGCTGGACGATCTGGCCTCGGCCGATCTCAAGCAGGGTTTCGACGTCACGTATGCGCCTTTGCAAAGGCTGGCACTGGTGCGTGTCGATACGCATCGCTATCACTTCATGTGGACGCACCATCATGTGCTGATGGACGGCTGGAGTGTCGCGCAGTTGCTCGGCGAGGTGTTGCGCCACTACAGCGGACAGAGCTTGCCCGCGCATGGCGGACGCTATCGCGACTATATCGGCTGGTTGCAGAAGCACGATGCGCAGGCGAGCGCCGCGCACTGGCGCGAGCAAGTCAAGCGGATGGAGGAACCCACGCGACTGGCTACTGCGGTCGCAAGCCGTTATGAGCGGACCGGCATTGAAGTGGCCGACAGTTACGGCCAACATACGTTTGAACTGGACCCGGCGTCGACCGCGCGCCTCGTTGCGTTTGCCCGTCAGGAACGGGTCACGGTGAACACGCTGGTTCAGGCCGCGTGGGCATTACTCTTGCGCCGTTACACCAACCAGTCGACCGTGATCTTCGGTGCGACGCTGTCTGGCCGCCCTGCGGATCTGGCTGGCGCGTCGCAGTTGCTTGGCCTCTTTATCAATACGCTGCCGGTGATTGCCGAACCGCATGCCGGCAAGCGCCTGGGCGACTGGCTGCGCGAATTGCAGCAGCAAGGCACGACGGCGCAGGAACATGCGCACACGCCGCTGGTTGAGATACAGCGCTGGGCAGGGGCGGCAACCCAGGGCCTGTTCGATACGGTCGTGGTATTCGAGAACTATCCCGTCGATACCGCGCTGAAAGAGGCATCGCCCGGTGGCCTGACGATCGACAACGTACGCGCCTGCGATGAAACCAGCTACCCGCTGACCCTGGGCGTGATGCTGGGCGAAACGTTGAGGCTGGACTTCCGGTTTGCGCACGACGCGTTTTCAGATCGGGATATGGCAGGCATTGCGCAGCAAACGGGCGGGCTGCTGAACGCGTTCGCGGGCGCAGCGGACCGGTTGCTTGCTGACTTTGACTTACTCGATAACTCGCAGCGCCAAGCGCTGAAAACGTTGGGTCATGCCGGCGCATTGCTTGCATCAGCAGATAACGAGCAAGCAGTCCACACGCTGATCGAAGCGCGCGAACAGCAGCAACCCGATGCACTCGCGCTAGTGGCCGGCAGTCTCAGCTTGAGTTATGGCGAACTAAATGCACGGGCAAACCGCCTTGCGCATCGCTTAATGCGGGAGGGAGTCGGGCCGGAAATGCGGGTCGGGTTTGCCGTGGCGCGTTCGGTTGAGATGATCGTGGGCCTGCTGGCTGTTCTGAAAGCGGGTGGTGCATACGTACCGCTGGACCCGGCGTATCCCGTCGAACGTCTCGCTCATATGATCCAGGACAGTGGCATTAGGTTGCTGATCACGCAGTCGCATCTGCACGAGCGGCTGCCAGCGGAAGCTGCGTTGACGCGGCTGGATCTGGACACGCTCGACGTATCGGCGGAACCGGCCAGCAATCCTTCCGTGAAGCTCGCCGGCGGCAACCTGGCGTATGTAATCTATACATCGGGCTCAACCGGCAAGCCCAAGGGCGTGGCAGTGGCACACGAGGCGTTGTCGATGCATTGTCAGGCAGTTGCATCTCGCTACGGCATCACCCCGGAAGACCGGCAACTGCATTTCGCTTCCATCAGTTTCGACGCGGCGGCGGAACAGTGGCTAGCCCCGTTGCTCAGTGGCGCGGGGATTGTCTTACGCGACGATACTGTCTGGTCGTCACAACGCCTCGCGACCGAGATCAAGGCGCAAAAGATATCGATACTGGATGTGCCGCCCGCCTATATCAATGCCTTCGCTCAGGAGATCGAGCCCGAAACGGTATCGGTCAGGACGTGCATTGTTGGTGGAGAAGGCTGGTCGCGAAGCGGCTTTGAAGCTGTAAAGAAACACTTGCGCCCCGAGCGGATTTTCAACGCGTATGGACCGTCGGAAACGGTGATCACGTCGACCGCGTGGAGCGCGGACAGCACATCGGAATTCAATAGCGCTTACGCACCGATCGGCGTCCCTGTCGGCAAGCGCACAGCGTACGTACTGGATACCGAGTTGAGTCTTGTACCGCAGGGCATGGCGGGCGAACTGCATGTGGGCGGCGCGGGACTGGCGCGAGGTTATCTGAACCGTGCAGCACTGACGGCAGAACGGTTTGTACCAGACCCATTCGACGAAGATGAGGGCGGCCGCTTGTACCGGACCGGTGACCTGGTCCGCTGGAACAGCGCGGGCGAACTTGAGTTCCTCGGGCGCATTGACCATCAAGTGAAGCTGCGCGGTTTCCGTATTGAACTGGGCGAGATCGAGACGGCGCTGCTTGCGTTACCCGGTGTGCGGGACGCGGTAGCAACGCTTCACGACACCAGTGGCAGCGCTCGTCTTGTTGCATACGTGAGCGCGCGACCGGGTACGGTGATTGATGGTCCATCATTGAAAACGGCATTGCACCACGTCCTGCCCGACTACATGGTGCCCGGGGCAATAGTCGTGCTCGACGTGTTGCCGCTGACGCCCAATGGCAAGGTGGATCGCCATGCGCTACCATCGCCCGAACTGGCAGTCGCCGGGCACTACGAACCACCGCAAGGTGAAGTAGAAACGGTCATCGCGCGGATCTGGTCCGACGTGCTTGGAATAGAACAGATTGAACGGGTAGGTCGCCACGATAATTTCTTCGAACTCGGCGGCGACTCTATTTTCAGCCTTCAGGTCCAGCGGCGAATTTCGCGGCAGTTATCGGTCGAAATCGAACTCGCGGCGCTCTTTGCTGCACCGACGCTCGAGGCGTTCGCCGCTGTTGTGTCGACTGCACGGGAGAGCGCAGCGGCGGGACAAGGGCAAGGCCGCTTGACCGACGACATGCAATCCATCCTTTCCGAACTGATGCAATGAATCGACGCGCCATGCTTTCCGCGCTGCTGGGCGCCGGCGCATTTGCCGCAACCGCACTCTCCGATGTGGCACTGGCAGATGACGTTCCCGTTCCCGCATCGCCACCGCGCCGTATTGTCGTGCTCGACTGGGGACTGACGGAAATGGTGTTGTCGATCGGCGTGGTGCCGGTCGGGATCGCGAATACCCGCGATTTCCGCCGAAATTTCACGGCATGCGATGTGCCGGCGTCGGTGGTCGATCTCGGCCTGATGTTCCAGCCAAACATGGAATTGCTGTTCGCGTTGAAGCCGGACCTGATCGTCATCTCGCCGGCTCATGCGACGCTGAGGGCGGCGCTCGAACGCGTGGCGCCAACCGTTACGCTCGGACGTTATCGGTCGAGCGACAGACCCTATTCCGCGGCACGTGCTGAAACGCTGCAGCTCGCGCGTTTGCTGGGCTGCGAGGCGCGCGCCAAAGCACTTCTCGCGCAAGCGGACACGGCGCTCAACCACGCGCGCACAGCGCTTGCCGCGCTGCCCGGTGCCAGTGGTGCAACCGGCAGGCCGCTCTACATGGTGAATTTTATCGATGAAGCGCACGTGCGAGTGTCCGGCCCGGACAGCTTCTATGGCGAACTAATGACGACGCTCAGGCTGCAGAACGCGGTCCATTCCGGAGCCTTCTCCACGACCGGTTTCGACGTGCTCGGCGGCGTGTCCGACGCGACCCTGCTCTACATGAAGCCGCTTGCGTCGTCCGTTTCGAACATGATGAAAACCAGCCCCTTGTGGCACGCCATGCCGTTCATGAACGAGGGCCGCATGGTGGGCCTGCCGCGTATTCCTCCCGACGGCTGCGTCCTTTCCGCGATGCTCTATGCACGCGTGCTCGTCGATGCCTTCGAGCATCCCGATGCCGTTCGGGAGCACGCATGAAAAGCGTCGCGACTACCCCCGTGGTCCCCTCACGGCGCTGGCCACTCCTGCCGGTTTGCCTCGTGATTGTGCTGGCCGCGCTGTTGTCGCTGCATAGGCTGGAGGACCGCTTGCCGGCGTCGTTGTGGTGGCAAGCGCTGGTGGCGCCATCGCCCACGGATCTGCGGCAACTGCTGGTCCATTACGGCGACCTGCCGCGCATCGCCGTCGCATGGTTATGCGGCGCGGCGCTCGGGCTTGCCGGCGTGGCGACCCAGCAAGTGCTGCGCAATCCGCTCGCAGAGCCGATGACGCTCGGCATCTTCTCCGGCTCCTATCTAGGGCTCTCGATTGCAACGGTCTATGCACCCGTCTTGCTGGTGTCCGGCCGCGACGGGGTTGCGCTGGCCGGCGGCGCAGTGGCACTGGCGATTGTTTTTGCTCTGGCCGCGCGACGCGGCATCTCGCCGCTCGCGCTGATACTCGGCGGCATGATTGTCAACCTGTGCTGCGGCGCGCTGAGTTTCGCACTCGCGATTTCGCACTATGACCTGTTGAGCGCGCTGATGATCTGGGGCGGCGGCTCGCTTGGCCAGCACGACTGGAGTGTCGCGCTGGCCCTGCTCGTGCGGCTTGTGCCGTGCGTGGCTTTGCTGATGCTGTGCATGCGCCCCATGGCCGTATTCGACCTGGGTGACACCGTCGCCAGCAGCCTGGGCGTCTCGTTGCGGTTGACGCGCGGCGTGGCGCTCTTCCTGACCTTGCTCGTGACCGCGTTCGTCGTGAGCGCAGTGGGCGTTATCGGCTTTGTCGGGCTGGCTGCACCAACGCTTGCGCGTCTTGCCGGCGCGCGCCGCCTGCGCGACCGGATGGTATGGTCGCCGTTGTTCGGCGCGGCGCTGCTGTGGCTGGCGGATCAGATCGCGCAGGAATTCGCGGGACGTTTCGGAACCACGATTCCCACCGGCGCGATCACCACGTTGCTGGGTGCGCCGCTGCTGCTGGTCATGTTGCGGCGCTTGCGTGGACGGCCCGACCTGACCCATGCGCCCGTGATCCAGTCAGAGCCGTTGTCATCGCGCGCGCTGGCTTTGACGACAGGCGTCTGCGTGATGGTTTTGCTGGTGGCCATCGGCTTGTCGCTGGGCGTGGGGCGGGGTCTGGCAGGCTGGCATGTCAGCCGCCCGGACGAGATCGCTGCGTTGCTGTTCCTGCGCTTGCCGCATGTGATCGCGGCGATGGGCGTGGGCGTGCTGCTCGCGCTGGCAGGCGGGATTGTCCAGCGCATGACCGGCAATCCGATGGCGAGTCCCGACCTGCTTGGCATCACGGCTGGCGGCGCGATGGGGCTCACCGGCGCGCTTTTCCTGACAGCAAGTCCCGGGCTGCCGACATTCCTTGTCTGGTGCGCGTGCGGGTCGGTGATCACGCTGGGCGCGCTGCTGCTCTTTGCACGCAGATCGTCCTATGCACCCGACACGCTGATACTCGCCGGTGTGACGATCAGCGCGGTGTTCCAGGCCGTGTCGACCATTGCCGTTGCCAGTGATGATCCCCGTGTGATCGTCCTCTACAACCTGCTCGCCGGGTCGACTTATAACGTCAGCGCGGGCGCTGCAGGTGTCGTAGCGGTGGTCGCGCTGGCGGCGCTTTGCGCGGTGCCGTTTTGCCGGCGCTGGCTGGAAATCCTGCCATTGGGCGCGGCCGTGTCGCGTGGCTTGGGAGTGAACCTCGCCGTCGCGCGTTTTGCACTGCTGCTGCTGAGCGCCCTGCTGACGGCGGCGGCGACGCTCGTGATCGGGCCGCTGTCATTTATCGGCCTGATGGCGCCGCACATGACACGCATGCTCGGTATCCGGCGGGCTGTGCCGCTGCTGTTCATTTCGGCGTTGCTGGGTGCGGCGCTGATGGTCGCGTCCGACTGGCTGGGCCGTTGGGTCCTGTTCCCGCAGGAAATGCCGGCAGGCGTGATGGCGACGCTGCTGGGCGGCGTGTACCTGATTGTCACAATGTTCAAGCGCAGCCCGCGTGATGCGTCCGGCTCATGACGCTTCGACCTGTGGACGATATCGTTGGCAAAGACAACGCGTACATTCAGACAACGGTGGGGTCAGGTCGAGGTCAGCTCGGGATCAGCGCCAACACGTCCATGAGAAGTTGACGGGGCACTTCTACACCGTTGGCTTCGCTTCTAAGGCGAGCGTCGAACCGCCGTTGAGATGGCAAGCGAGCGCCCTGGTCGACAATGCCGTTAAAAAGAGCTTCGGCACGCTGAAGGTCATCATCTTGGTTGCCACTTGAAAACATGGATGGATTGAACGCAAGGATCAATTCGCCGTGACACGGTGTTGCTCCAACGCCTTGGTCGAAAGCCATCGACTCGGCAGACGTGAGGTCGCCAATGAGTGGTCCCGCTAGCAACTCCACCATGGCGGAGAGGGCGGAGCCCTTATAGCCGCCGAATGTCATCATCGCGCCGCGCATTGCCGCAGCGGGATCGTCGGTCGGCTGACCATTTGCGTCTACAGCCCAGTCGAGAGGGATTGTTTTGCCCGCCCGCCGGTGGAGCTCAATGTCGCCACGCGCGATGGCGCTTGTCGCGAAGTCAAACACGTAGGGGAAGCGCCCTGGTCGAGGCCACGCAAAGGCGATAGGGTTGGTGCCGAACAGGGGTTTGGTCCCTCCCGCAGGTGCAACCCAACTATGGCTCGGCGTCATTGCCAAAGCTGCCAGGCCCTCACCGGCGAGATATTCCACCTCCGGCCAAAGCGCCGAGAAGTGGAAGCAGTTGTTGATCGCCAACGCTGCTATTCCGACCTGCCGAGCCTTTTGAACAAGCACCTTGCTTCCGATCTGAAACGCTAGCTGGGAATAGCCGAACCTGGCATCAACACGCACGAGTGCCGGCGAGACATCAATCAGATCAGGCTTCGCATTGCGAACCACTTTGCCGTTCCGTAGCGTGTTGACGCAGACAATCAACCGGTAGATTCCGTGTGACTGACATTCATCACGCTGGCCCGCAACGATCACTTCTGCGATCGCTTGAGCGTGATCGGCCGCCATTCCGTTTGCCGTGAGCACCCGGATGGAGAGCTCGGATAGCTCCGCCAGAGTCAGATTAACTGTGTTTTCCATGTCCGTCCAAAGAGTAATTCGAGCATCAAAGTCGCATTGTTAAATATTGGATCCAAGATACAAACTGGACAAATTGGTGCTTCGTGGAAAATAAAAAGCTGCTCAGAACACTGTTCAATAACCTGAAGGGTACTTAAAAAAAGCCATCTTGTCCAAAAACAACCTAGCGCAAACGCCTAGCAAAAAAAGCTTGACCCTTGATATTGGATCCAAGATATTGCACTCGCATTCAGGACGGACTTTGAAAGATCAACCAGGCCGTGCGGGGCTCTCTCGCATCATTGGTATTTCGCAGTCGTCCTAAATCAATTTCACTAAACCCCAGGAGAAGTTCGTGAAAAAGCAGCTGGTGGGAATGACTGTGCTGATGGCCTCATCTGTCACGATCCATGCGCAAAGTACGGTCACGCTTTACGGCGCCGTGGACGATGGCGTCACCTTTACCAACAATCAAGGAGGTCACCAGAATTACCAGGCATCCAACGGAGCGCTGGGGAGCAGCAAGTGGGGCTTTTTCGTGAACGAGGACCTGGGGGGTGGCTACAGCACGGTGGCCCGCCTTGAAAATGGCTTCGATGTGAACACCGGGAAGTTCAACAACGGCGGCCGGGAGTTCGGGCGGCAGGCCTACGTTGGTCTTGGCAGTCCCTTTGGATCGATCCTGCTCGGGCGGCAATATGACCTCGTGCTCGATTCTTTGCTTCCGCTGTCGGGCGCCCTCAAATTCGCCGGCATTCTGGGCACGCACGCGGCAGACGTCGACAACATGTGGGGCGATTACTCACTCAGCAATTCGATCAAATATCTGTCGCCAGTCTACGGTGGCTTCAAGGTATCGGCATTATTCAGCTTGGGTGGAGTGGCGGGTGATTTCGCTAATGGCCGCAAGGAATCGGTGAGCGTCAGCTACGGCTATAACGCACTCAGCGCAAGCGCCGTGTTTTCGCGCGTAAGGAACCCGGGCACATCAATCTACGATGCAACCGCGAACCCGGCCGCAGGCACTACGTTCGTCAATCCAATCACCAATCCAACTTTTAGTGGATATACCTCGGCTCAGACCCTGCAAGTGGCAGGCGCGGGGGTGAACTACAAAATTGGGGCAGGGCAGCTCGGATTTATCTACACCAATACCCGCTTTGAAGATGTCATTCGCACATCGTCGACGCCTTTTTCAGGGACTGCAACCTTCAATAACTTCGAGGCTCTTGGCACCTATAACATCACACCAGCGTGGTTGATGGGTGTCTCGTACGACTATACGAAGGCTGAGACAGCGAAGTATAGCCAGGTAAATTTCGGGACTGAGTACTCGATCTCGAAGCGCACTTTGTTTTACGCCATCACCGCCTGGGAGCATGCAATCGGCACGGATTCGACGGGGAAGCAGGCAGTCGCTGCGCTGTCGTTCCTGACCCCCTCAAGCACCGCAAACCAGGTCGCCGTTCGTGTCGGCATGCGTCACACGTTCTAGTACGAAGGTTCCCTGTACCAAGGCCAGATCTCTAAAAGACCTTGATTGATAAGGGTTTACCCGTTTAAAAGCGTTATAAGGGCGTGTCCCGGCTTGACACGGGATTTTGGATCCAAGATATTGGACGCATTCATGATCGGTCCGGCAATCGCTGTCAAGATTGTCCGGCGATTCCTTCACTGCGGAGTGTTTATGTCACCCATTGCAGCGCGGCTCGAGCGGCTCCCGTTCAGCCGCTTCCACCTCATATTGCTCATCATGGGCGGTCTGGGATTCATGTTCGAAGCAGTTGATGCCGGCATCATCGCCTTTATTCTTCCCGTGGTACGGGTCAAGTGGCACCTGACCAGTTTTGAAACCGGCATCCTCGGCAGTAGCACCTACGTAGGCTTTTTAGTAGGCGCGCTATTTGCCGGATTGCTTGGCGACCGGTTTGGTCGCAAGGTCGTCATGATGTGGGCGCTGACATTCTTCTGCGTACTGACGTTTGCCAATGCGTTTGTAAATGACTGGCATACATTTGCTCTGCTGCGCGCGATCTCGGGCATCGGTATGGGTGCTGAAGGCGCAATCATCGCCCCATTCCTTGTCGAGTTCGTGAGCAACCGCTATCGCGGCGCCTTCACGGGTGCACTCGCAGGATTTTTCTCTTTCGGCTTCGTTGCGGCAGCACTGATTGGTTACTTTGTGATTCCCCTCAGCCCCGAAGGCTGGCGTATTTCACTGGTAGTCGTCTCATTGCCCGTCGTCGTTTTGCTGTGGTGGCGCCGTTCATTGCACGAATCACCACGCTGGCTGGAAATGCGGGGACGGCACGACGAAGCGGATGCAGTTGTCTCTGACATCGAACGTCGTATTGAACGCACGGGCGTGATACTGCCGCCGGTTGTTCCGGTCCCCGGGTACATTTTTGAGGCTCGCGAATCGGGTTCTTTCTTTAGCAATCTGAAGCTCCTGTGGAAGCCGCCTCTGGCCAGGACGACTGCCATGACCTGGTGCCTGTGGCTCGCCGTCACATTCTGCTCATATGCGTTCTTCGTTTGGATCCCGGGCCTGCTGGTGGCGCGCGGCATGACGATTACGAAGAGCTTCTCCGTGTCGATCCTTATCTATCTGGCGCAAATTCCGGGTTACTACTCTTCCGCGTTCTTCTGCGAGAAGATTGGCCGAAAGGCAACCATCGTCACCTATATGGGACTTGCCTGCCTCGCCGGTATCTGGTTGGCGTACGCGCAGGGCGATACCGCCGTCGTGCTCGCGTCCATCTTCATGTCGTTCGCGATGAACGGCGTGAATGCGGGTGAGTATGCCTACACACCTGAAGTCTTTCCAACGCATCTCAGAGCTACTGGCATGGGCACGGCATCCGCGTTTGGTCGGATCGGCGCGATCTGCTCGCCAATGCTGGTGGGCTACATCTTCCCGATCTGGGGCTTTGCTGGCGTGTTTGGGATGACCACCGTCATTTTGCTGATCGGAGCCCTTGCAGTGATTTTTCTCGGTGTATCAACCAGCGGAAAAACGCTCGAAGAAATCACGGCGGATGAATACGGCGTCGGTGATGGCCACGGCGGAAGCCTCGCGCCAGCAAAGGCGAGGGTATAGATATGGTTGAACCCATTTCGATGTCGACAATCAGTTCGCTAGCATTTTCCTTGCATCGGGGCGAGCCGGTCGAGACCTTCTGGAAGGAGTTGGACCGCGGCCTGCAGGATGCGTTTGGCCACAAACTCTTTACGGTGCTGGCGTACGACGCGTCAAGCGGTCTGCTGGGCCGCGTGTACAGCACGCAGCAGCGAATCAACCCCGTGGGTGGCCGAAAGCGTGTGACGAAGAGCGCCTGGACCAAGCAGGTGCTCGAAGACGGATTGGTTTTTCGCGGGGCAACGCGCGAAGACATTCAGGCGGTCTTTTCTGATTACGAGGTGTTGTGGTCAATCGGCTGCGAGAGCGTGTTGAACATCCCGATCCGTAAGCAAGGAGTCGTCATCGGCTCGCTCAATCTCCTTGATAGTGCGGGGCACTATAACGAAGCGCGCATCGAGCTGGCCTACGTATTCGCTCAGCTCGCGGTCACCCCGTTAGAAGCATCCCGCGAAGCGCTCCAGCTTGACGGCGCGGACAGCGGTGATCTGGAGCACGTTTAAGTTTTCCGGGTACGCGGCCGGCTGCGCCGGTCGCCACGCAGCGATTTTTCAACAATCCAATTGACATCATTGACCACGGGCGGCATCATTAATTTCCGTAACGGATCCTGGATCCAAAACGTAGATTGAAAGGCAACTGATGGTCGAAATGACAAAAACATCCGGAGACTCAGCAATGAACACTCGATTGTCCTTGATAGCAGTTGCTTCAATCAGCGCACTGGGTTTTGTCGCAAGCGCGCACGCGGAGACCCAGAATGTCTTGTTGGGGCTTGCCGCTCCCATGACCGGTGCCCAGGCCCAATACGGGAAGGATTTTCAGTCGGGCGTGTTGCTCGCGCTGGACGACTTCAACGCGACGAAGCCGAAAGTAGATGGAAAAGAAACCAGGTTCACGCTTGAGAGCCTTGATGATCAGGCTGATCCAAAAACCGGAACGGTCGTTGCGCAGAAGCTGGTGGACGACGGTATCAAGGGCATGATCGGTCACTTCAACTCGGGCGTGACGATTCCCGCCTCTGCGATTTATTCGCGCGCCGGCATTGCTCAAATATCTACGGCAACCGCACCCGCCTACACGCGTCAAGGGTTTAAGACGACGTTTCGGATGATGACGTCCGACACTCAGCAGGGTGGTGTGATGGGTAAATACGTCGTTCAAACCCTTAAGGCGAAGCGAATCGCGATCATTGATGACCGTACTGCTTACGGGCAAGGCCTGGCCGAAGAATTTGAAAAATCTGCGAAGGCAGCTGGCGGCAACATCGTTGATCACGAATTTACGAGCGATAAGGCTGTCGATTTCAAAGCGATCCTGACCAGCGTGAAGTCAAAGAATCCGGACTTTATTTATTACGCAGGCGCTGATGCTCAGTCAGCACCGATGATCAAGCAGGCGCGTACGCTCGCCATGAGGGGCACGTTCGCTTCAGGTGAAATGTCGAAGACCGACGACTTCATCAAGATTGCCGGCAGTTCGGCCGAGGGCGCAATTGTTTCGCTCGCCGGTTTGCCGCTTGAGAAGATGCCGGGAGGCCCGGGATATACGCAACGCTACAAGGCGAAGTTCGGTACCGCCCCCACCACGTATTCACCGTATAGCTACGACGGTGCGATGGCGCTAATGAAGTCGATGGTGGAAGCCAACTCTTCGGATCCGGCGAAGTACTTGCCCGTTCTAGCCAAGATCGACATGAAGGGCGTTACGACGGACCATTTCTCATATGACCAATACGGCGACTTGAAGGACGCGATCATTACCGTCTACAAGTGCGAAAACGGTCAGTGGAAACCGGTAGACGTTCTCGGCGCGAAGTAGTTGTTTTTCCTGATGCGCAGCAATGGCTCCATCGTTGCGCATTCAACATCACATTGAACAAGTAATGGCTAACCAGACGACCTCGAGCGCTAGCACCTCAGACGTCCTCGTCATTGGAGCTGGGGTTATCGGACTTGCTTGTGCATGGTCCGCACTCAAGGAGGGGTTGACCGTCACGATCGTTGATCGCGATTTCGATGGTGACCGCACTTCGCACGGCAATGCGGGAGGCATTGCAGTGACCGAAAGTACGCCAATTTCGGTACCTGGCTTTTTCTTCAAAGCGGCGAAGTGGTTGTTCGATCCACTGGGGCCGCTTGCGCTTGATTGGAAACATGTGCCTAGTGCTCTCCCGTGGTTTTTGGAGTTTCAGCGCGCTAGTAGTCCTGCGAGGTTCAAACAGATTTCCTTGGCACTGGCCGCGCTGAATAACCGCGTCTACGACGATCTGATTCCGCTATTTGAGGACGTTGGCGCAATGAGTACGTTCTATCGCCGCGGCGCGTTGACGTTATATGAAACCGATGAGGCGTTCCAAGCGGATGCGCAAGAGTGGGAGTTTAAAAAACAACTCGGCGTCCGTTGGCGCGCTCTGAACCAGAAAGAGGTTCAAGAATTCGAACCCGCGCTGGCGCCGGTATTCAAACACGGGGTGTTCCTTGATGACTGGTCGCATATCGGGAATCCTAAACAATTGGTATCGCAGATTCGAGCGCGTATTAAGGCGTTGGGTGCTGGCTTCGTGGAAGACGTTGTGACCAGGCTGGACGTGACAAAACAGGACGCGCCAATTGCAGTTCTTCAGACCGGAGCATCAATCGCAGCGCGGCAGATAGTTGTCGCTACCGGAGCGTGGTCGGCGTCGTTAGCGGAGTCCGTCGGCGACAGGGTGTTGCTCGATAGCGAACGCGGATACAACACGACGTTGCCGCAACCAGGCATTGTGCTGTCGCGAGAGGTCATCTTCGCAGAACGCAAATTCGTGGCGACGCCTCTTGATATTGGTATCCGGATCGGAGGGGCTGCGGAATTCGCTGGACTGAAGGCCGGACCTAACTACAAGCGTAGCGAAGCATTGCTCACGTTGGGAAAGCGATTTTTACCCGGAATCCAGGATCAAGGCGCGGTGCAGTGGATGGGACATCGGCCGGCCACGCCGGACTCGTTACCCGTCATTGGCAGATCGCCTTTGGCACCATCGGTGATATATGCGTTCGGCCACGGGCATCTTGGGCTTACTCAATCTGCAACAACCGGCGCACTGGTGGCAGATTTATTAGTGAATAGAACACCCCGGACACCGCTCGACGAGTATTCGATCGAACGGTTCCGGAAATAAGCGAGGTGTGCACGGGACCTCGGTTTTTCGCGGCACAGTCCGCTTAAGTTTTTTCATTTATTCTCAGAGGTGTTGTCATGCAAGTTAATTGGAAGGGTGTTTTCCCCGCGGTTACGACTAAGCTGAAGGACGACGGTTCGCTCGACCAGGAAGCCATCAAGGCTGGCCTCAATCGTCTGATTGACAACGGTGTAAGCGGTGTTGTGATGATGGGCATGGTCGGCGAAAACGCGCAACTGACGCCGGACGAAAAGCGCACGGTCCTCAAGATCGCTGTTGAAACGGTCAACGGCCGCGTGCCGATCGTGTCAGGTCTTGCTGAAACGAACACGGACAATGCGATTCAGTTCGCACAAGACGCAGAAAAGATCGGCGTGCAAGGCTTGATGGTTTTCCCGGGCCTGACGTACAAATCTGATGACCGGGAAACCGTCGAGTTTTATCGCACGATCGCTCGTTCGACCCAACTTGGCATCATGATCTACAACAATCCGCGCGGCTACGGTGTGGATATGCGCCCGGATCTGCTCGAGCAACTGAAGGGCGAAGCCAATATCGTCGCCGTTAAGGAAGAGTCGTACGACACGACCCGCGTGACCGATATTTACAACCAGTTTGGCGATCGCTTCATCGTGTTCTGTGGCGTCGATGATCTGGTGCTTGAATCGGTTGCGCTGGGCGTAACGGGTTGGGTGTCGGGCATGGCCAACGCCGTGCCGAAGGAATCGGTCGAGCTGCTCAATCTGGCAGTCAGGGGCGACTTCGAGAAGGCTCGCAAGCTGTACCGCGTGCTTACGCCGCTGTTCCACCTTGACGTCCATGTCAAGCTGGTTCAATACATCAAACTCGCTGAAAACATCACTGCTGGCTACTCGGAAAACGTGAAGGCTCCGCGTCTGAAGCTCGAAGGTGACGAGCGTCAAAAGACCATCGCGATCATTGAGAAGACCATGAATGACTTGAAGGCGTGGTTGTAAGCCTCTTATGTAAGCCTCTTATTTAAGCCTCTCGCGCAAAGATCTTTGCCATGCCTGGCTAGACATGGCAAAGACGATTCGAGGTTGAGCGTCGTGGACATTGGCAGCACTCCCTCGACCGAAGCCTGAGCGATGAACTGGAGCCAAGCAATGAAAAGTACTTTCTTCTGTATCGACGGTCACACATGCGGTAACCCGGTCCGCGTGGTCGCGGGCGGCGCTCCCGTGCTCCAGGGCGCGAACATGATTGAGCGTAGGGCCTATTTTGAGCAGGAGTTTGACTGGATCCGCACAGCCCTGATGTTTGAGCCGCGTGGGCACGAGGTCATGTCCGGCTCGATTTTGTATCCATCGACACGGCCGGATTGCGACATCTCCATCCTGTTCATTGAGGTCAGCGGCTGTTTGCCGATGTGCGGACATGGAACGATAGGAACGGTCACGACCGCGATCGAGAACGGGCTTGTGCGTCCACGTGAGCCAGGCGTGGTTCGGCTCGATACGCCAGCCGGCGTGGTGGTCGCCCGCTACAAGTTGAACGGGGATAACGTTGACTCAGTTCAACTGATAAACGTTCCCTCGTTCCTGCACTCGACTGACCTCAGCGTGGAGTTGGAAGGGCTCGGTGAGATCCATTTCGATGTGGCTTATGGCGGTAACTTCTACGCCATCATCGAGCCTCAAGAGAACTTCGCGGGTATGCATACCTTGCGCCCAACTGATATCCAGCGGCTAAGCGCGATGCTTCGGCAGAAGGCGAATGAAAAATATCAGTTCGTTCATCCAGAAAAGCCTGAGATCCGTGGTTTAAGCCATGTGATGTGGACGGGTGAACCGACGGTTGCCGGCGCGAGCGCACGCAATGCTGTGTTTTACGGCGACAAAGCGATCGACCGGTCGCCTTGCGGAACAGGCACGTCCGCTCGCATGGCACACCTGGTGGCCAAAGGAAGACTCAAGATAGGTGAGGCTTTCGTCCACGAAAGTATTATTGGAACACTCTTCAACGGCGTTGCGACCGAGGCAACGAGAGTTGGCGCGTACGAAGCGATTATTCCAAGCATCGAAGGCTGGGCCCGAGTTACAGGCTTCAACACAATTTTTGTGGATGATCGGGACCCGCTCGCCAAGGGTTTCTTACTCAAATGAATTCCGGGCTTAGCGGCCTGCTTGCAACGGAGTATCGAATGATTATCTTGAAGAACGCGCGGGTGTTGGATGCGAACCATGAACTCGACAAGGCCTTGTATTCGATCGTGATAGAGGGAAACCTGATCACTAACGTGTCTCGCGAGCCGGTTCCAGAGCAAGGTGCGGAGATCATCGATGTGGCCGGCCACACGGTCATGCCTGGCATGATCGACTGCCATGTACACGTGATTGCTTCGGTGGCGCATCTAGGGTCGAACAGTCGCCTGCCCAACACCTTCGCGGTGCTGAAGGCGGTGCCTATTCTTGAAGGCATGCTGAATCGTGGCTTCACGACCGTGCGAGACGCCGGTGGCGCGGACTATGCATTGGCAAAAGCGATCGACGAGGGTGTCATTGCGGGACCGCGCCTTTTCATCGCCGGGAAAGCGCTGTCTCAAACAGGTGGTCATGGAGATTTCCGCGACCGTTTTGATAACACTGATCCAGATCCGTGCGGGTGTAATCGCAATCTCGGTGCGATCGGACGCATCGTGGACGGCGTGGACGAAATGCGCAAAGCAGTACGCGAAGAAATGCGCGCGGGCGCTAACCACGTCAAGATCATGGCATCAGGCGGTGTCGCATCGCCCACAGACCCGATCGGCAATTTCCAGTTTTCCGTTGACGAAGTTAAAGCGGCAGTAGAAGAAGCTCATTCGCATCAGACCTATGTGATGGCGCATGCCTACACGGGTGCAGCAATCAAGAGGGTGGTTGAACTAGGCGTTCGCACCATTGAACACGGTAACTTGATAGACGATGAAGCGGCTGCGGTGATGGCGAAGCACGGTGCCTATGCAGTGCCGACCTTGGTGACGTACGACGCAATGAGCAAAGTCGGAGCGAAGTCCGGAGTGTCCGAGAGCGCGCTGAAGAAGAACGAAGATGTACGGACACAGGGCTTGCATGCGCTTGAGATTCTTAAACGCAACGGCGTAAAGGTTGGGTTAGGGACGGACCTCCTGGGTGACATGCATCAGTTCCAAAGCGACGAATTGTCGATTCGGGCGGCAATCGTGGGCGCGTTCGAGACCATCTGCCAGGCCACCAGAATCGGCGCTGAAATTGTTGGAATGGAAGGCAAGCTGGGCGTTGTTGCGAAGGGCGCGTTCGCCGACCTGCTGATTGTCGATGGCGATCCTCTGGAGGATATCAGCGTGCTGACGGGCCAGGGCGAACGTATCTCGGCCGTCATGAAAGGCGGCTCCTGGATAAGGCGCGCGCTAACGCAAGTGCAGTAGCGTAAGTGCAGTACCAAGGGTCCTGATTGGATTTTGGATACGAAAGCCAATTCATGGTACATTTGGTTGTCCCTTCCAATCAGACAGTCCGCAATGGCCACGGCAACGCTCAAGAAAAGACCTTCCAGGACAACGATGACTTCTCCGGAACCGGACGTTGTAGAGCGCGTCACGCGAAAAATCGTTCGCCCCACGGCGGTGGAACTCGTCACCGACGAAATTCGCCAGATGATCTTGAGTGGGCGGATCTCTCCGGGCAGTGTTCTGCGTCAAGAGGTGTTGGCCGAGGAACTGGGCGTGAGCCGCGTGCCGGTCCGCGAAGCGATCAGCAGACTCCACTCCGAAGGCCTTTTGAATGTGGTCCCGCATAAGGGAGCGTACGTTCAGGAATTGTCGGTTGACGAGGTACGAGAGACATTTAACATTCGTCTTCGCCTCGAACCGTGGGTGTTTTCCGAGGCCATTCCTCTGATTACAGACGCGGAAATCAGCAAGGCAGAGCGGATCGTCAAGGACATGGATAAGGCGACGGGCGGAGAGTGGGGCTCGTTGAATTGGAAGCTTCACGAAACGCTCTATCGCCCCGCACGTTGCGAAATCACGCTTCAGATGCTTCGTGTCTTACATGACCGTTGCGATCGGTATTTCCGTTTTCAAGTGGTAAAGGTTCCGATCCGGGAGCAATCGCATGCGGAGCACATGGAGATCATTGATGCCTGCCGTAATCGTGATGTAAAACTTGGTACCAAGTTGCTAGAGACGCACGTGAAGGTCGCAAGCCAGCAGATCATGAGCATTGTTGAGGCGGTCGTGGCGAAGGCGGAACGCACACGATGAAGAATGCTGGATGATGTAGTGATTCAAGCGGGGCGACAGCCCCGCCGACCATCTCCTGATCGACACTTCCCCTAGCCGGCCGCCAGTTACAGAGGCCGCGCTCCAGCTTAGCGTCAATGGTTTATGCAATTGGCCGCCTTGCCATCGAGAGTTTTGGCGTCGAGGCAGGGATAGCCCAATCATTGCCGGAATGCCCGTCTTCCCACATTCGCTCGAAAGCATACGGGAAAAGCTTTAGAAATCGGTCACGATACATCCCTCGCGAGGTAGCTACTTCGTACTCCAAATGGCATCACAATTTTGGATGCGAGGGAACGGATCGCGTGCGCTCATTTTTTGCGTCCTTCGGATGTTGTACAAGGAGGTTCCACGAGCGGCGATTGGGATCATCGCGGCCTGACAAAAGCCGCTATCCGATTCGGCCCTAAAACCAGATGACTGTTGCGTATCACTGCCTCAGGGCGGCTGTCCCAGGCGGCTCAACCAGCCGCTCAGGCGCATCGGGCTTTGGGCGGGTTTAAGCTGGACTTCCGTCCGCGGGCGGACTGGCTTGAGGAAAGATCAGCAATCAAGCTGGGAAAAGTCAAAGCCTGTCTTCTGGACGTTTGCTCCATCGCGCGACTGCCTTCTTTATCGGCGAGCCCAATTAAATGCAAATGATTCGCATTTAATTGACTTCACCTGTCGAATTAATTATTCTGTGACGCGGTCGGACCGTCTTCGGACCGTCTCTTACTCGCGGAATTACGTTCGGGTTTCACTCGTTGCCCCACAAGGAGTTTCATGTCGCTGTTCTTGTATCTTGTCCGCAACTCACGCTGGGTGCTGGCTGTCGCGGTGGTGGCGAGCCTCGTTAGCGGGTTCGGCAACGCGGCGCTCATCGCACTGATTAACCAGGCACTCGCGGCGTCGAATACGAAGCTCGTGGAACTCGGCTGGCAATTCCTGATCGTGGGCGTAGTCGTGCTCGGCACACGAACGCTGTCGCAAACGCTATTCATGCAGCTCGGCCAGCGCGCCAAGGCAACGCTGCGCATGCGGACCATCCGGCGCATTGCCGACGCGTCATATCAGCACTTGGAAAAGCAGGGCGCGTCCAAGGCGCTCACCGTGCTGACGCAAGACCTGGATACGATCGTCGTGCTGTTCCTGAGCCTGCCCGCGCTCGCGATGCACGGCGCGGTGATCGCAGGTTGCCTCGCGTATCTCGGTTACCTGTCATGGCAGATCTTGCTCTTCGCTGTCTTGACCATCTTCATCGGCTCGCTCGGTTTTCATATTGCCAACACAAAAGCGCTGTTTCATTTGCGGGGGTCGCGTCGCAAGGAGGACGATCTCGTCAAGCATTTCCGCGCGCTCTTCGACGGCGCCAAAGAGCTCAAGCTGCATCGCGAGCGAAAGAATGCGTTCGTGACGGACACGCTGGAAACCAACGTGGAAGCAGTACGCGTCCAGCGCACGCGCGGTTACATCCTGTACTCAGCGGCCGCCAGTTGGGGCAGCTTCATTCTGTTTGCGTTTATCGGCATTACGCTGTTCGTACTCGCGCGCATGTTTCCGGTGAGCACCCACGTGATGTCCGGCTACGCAATGATCTTCCTGTACATGATCATGCCGATCGAAGGCTTGCTGTCCGCCATCCCGAACATCAGTTCAGCGAAGGTTGCCCTGGAGCGCATTGAACAGGTCAATGCCGACTTGCCACTCGAAGATACCTTGCACGAAGCACCGGCCAAATCGTTCGACAGCATTGTGTTCGACAAGGTCACACACCGGTACTTCCGCGAAAAAGAAAACGAAGTCTTCACGCTCGGCCCCATCGACCTGACGTTCAAGCCGGGCGAACTGGTCTACCTGATAGGCGGTAACGGAAGCGGCAAGACGACGCTCGCGAAAATGCTCGTGGGACTCTATGCGCCCGAAGGCGGGCAGATCCTGCTCAACGGCAAGCCGGTCGATGAAGCGCACCGCGATATTTATCGCCAGCATTTTTCGGTGGTCTTCAATGATTTCTTCCTGTTCGACACGCTGCTCGGCATGAAGGTGGAAGGCCTCGATGCCCAGGCGAAGTTGCTGCTCGAACATCTGCAACTCGATCACAAGGTCACGATCAAGGACGGCGCATTTTCCACGACCGACCTGTCGCAAGGTCAGCGCAAGCGTCTTGCGCTGCTGGTCACGTATCTGGAAGACCGGCCGTTCTATGTCTTTGACGAATGGGCTGCCGACCAGGACCCGACCTTCAAGGAAGTGTTCTACAAGCAGTTGCTGCCGGAGCTTCAGGCTAAGGGCAAGACCGTCGTGGTCATCACGCACGACGATCGTTATTACCATCTTGCCGATCGCTATATCAAGCTCGACTACGGTCAGGTGGTTGAACTCGGGCGTGGTGCAGACCTGCGCGTCGATCATCCGAACGCGATTCATCCGCAGGCTCATGTGCGAACGCAAGGTCAGGCGCCCGCGTCGTCGCCGGTGGCATCGGCATAACCAGCATGAACGCCAATCCTGCCTTTCTGGACCCGGACGCAGAGCGTGAGTCCGCCTGTGAACCCGATCGAGAGTCCATGTATTCGCTCGACGAGGTCTCGTTCAGTATTGGCGAGCGGGTGCTGCTGCATCCGCTGTCGCTGGAGTTGCCCAAGCGTCGCGTATGCGGGCTCATTGGGCACAACGGTTCCGGCAAGTCCACGCTGCTGAAGCTGCTTGCACGTCAGCAAGCGCCAGGCAGCGGCACGCTGCGCTTCGCGGGCAAGCAGCTTGGCGACTGGGAAGGCCGCGCGTTCGCACGCAAGGTCGCGTACCTGCCGCAACAACCGCCCGCTGCCGACGGCATGACCGTGCGCGAACTCGTCGCACTGGGGCGTTATCCGTGGCACGGTGCGCTCGGGCGCTTTAGCGCGCAAGACGGCGCGAAGGTGGAAGAGGCGATGCGGCTGACCGACGTCGAGCGGTTTGCACACCGTACCGTGGACAGTCTCTCCGGTGGCGAGCGCCAGCGTGTTTGGATCGCCATGCTCGTCGCGCAGGACAGCGAATGCCTGCTGCTTGACGAACCCATTTCGGCGCTCGACATTGCGCATCAGATTGAAGTTCTGCAACTGGTGCGGACCTTGAGTGTCGAGCGCGGACTCGGCGTGGTGGTGGTGCTGCACGATGTCAACATGGCCGCGCGTTTCTGCGACGATCTCCTGGCGCTCAAGGGTGGACGGCTGCTCGCATCGGGTACCCCGGCTGAGTTGATGCACGCTGAGACACTCGGCGCAATTTATGGTATTCCAATGGGCACGGTCCCGCACCCTCACGGCGGTTCCCCCATCAGTTTTGCCCATTGATTCAAGGTTCAATCTCATGAAGCAAGTTGTCAGGTTCGCGGCGGCGGTAGTGTTCGCCGCAGTCACGTTGAGCGGCTGCGTACAAGCCCCCCGAAACCTGGCGAGCGCGCAGACGCCCTTTAGCGTCGAGATACGCCGTACGCAAGACGGTGTCCCGCATATCAAGGCCGACAATTGGGCGAGTCTTGGTTATGGCTACGGTTACGTGCAGGCGCAAGACAACCTGTGCACGCTCGCAGATGGCTTCATCACTTTTCGCGGCGAGCGCTCGGCGAATTTCGGTGCCGATGCGCGGCCACCGACGGCCGCTTCCTTCGGTCAGCCGCGCAATCTGGAGGCCGATTTCTTCTTTCGTTTCGTCGACGACGCGAGCGCTGTCGAGCGATACAGATCCGCACAGTCCGAGCCGATTCGCGAGTTGATAGACGGGTTCGTGGCGGGCTACAACCGCTACGTCGACGAGTTGGACGCGGGAAGCACGGGCGGGGCGAACGCGGCGTGCAAAGGCAAGCCGTGGGTCGGCAAGATCACCTCCGACGATATGATCCGGCGGCTCGTGGCAGCCAATCTTGCGGGCGGCGCCGTACGGTTTTTGCCGCAGATAGCTCGCGCGCAGCCTCCAGTAAAACCAGCGCCAGCGCCCGCACCGTCGGCGCCGGGCGTGCAGACGGGCGCCGTCGATCTTGCGCCCTCGCAATTCGACATAGGCGGGCAGCGGGGTATTGGCAGCAATGCACTTGCGTTCGGTGCACCGGTCACGCAGGAAGGCCGCAGCCTTCTGTTCGGCAACCCGCACTGGTTCTGGCGCGGGCCTGACCGATTCTATGAAGCACAGCTGACCATCCCGGGCGAATTGAATGTAGCGGGCGCGTCGTTTCTCGGCGTGCCAGTCGTGATGATCGGCTTTAACAACGACATCGCGTGGACTCATACCGTGTCGAGTGCACGGCGCTTCGGCATTTTCCAGTTGTCGCTCGATCCCGCCGATCCCACGCGCTATTTCTATGACGGCGTCAGCGAGCCGATGACACCCGTGCCCGTCACCGTCCTGACCCGCGACGCCGACGGCAGCCTGACACCGATCACGCGCACGCTGTATCGCTCGCGTTTTGGTCCGCTCGTGGATCTCTCGTCGATGTCGCCCGCGCTTGCATGGAACGCACAACACGCGTTCGCGTTGCGCGACGTGAATACCGACAACACACGCGCCTTCGAGAACTTCCTCGCGTGGGATCAAGCGCGCTCCCTGGACGACTTCATCGCGATCCAGAAGCGCTTCGCTGCCACGCCATGGGTCAATACTTTGGCGATCGGTCGCGACGACCCGCGTGCGTGGTTCGCCGACCTGGGCCCTGTGCCAGATGTGCCTGATTCGCTGGCGGCGGCCTGCACGACGCCGCTTGGTCGCGCGTTCGATGCAAAGGCGCCTGGCGTACCGTTTCTCGATGGTTCGAAAAGTGCCTGTGAATGGCGGGTGGAAGCATCGAGCGTGCAAGCAGGGGCGTTGCCGGTCTCCGACATGCCAAGCATGGCGCGCGGCGATTATGTAGGGAACTTTAACGGCAGTTACTGGCTGACCAACGCCAATGCGCCAACAACCGGTTATCCGCATGTGGCTGGCATTACCGGCACCGAGCAATCGTTGCGCACGCGGTTTGGCCACATGCTCGTGGCTGAGTTACAGGCGCAAAAGGGCGGTGTGACGCGGCTTGCACTGGAGACCAAGGTGCTGGATAGCCGGTCGATGTCGGAACAATTGTTACGCAAGCCTATTCTTGACGCGGTTTGCGCCGATGGATCGGCTTCGGTGGCTTCGGTGGTTTCAATCACGCAGGGAGGCTCCGGCGGCAAGCCGCAAACGGTTGATCTTGGGCCTGCGTGCAAGGTACTTCGTGAGTGGGACGGCACCGCCAACACTAATGCGCGAGGCGCTAATCTCTGGGACGAATTCTGGCGTCGCCTGAACGGCGCAGAGCTGACGCATTTCTACCGCGTGCCGTTCGATCCAGCCGCGCCGCTTGCGACGCCGCGTGGTCTCGACGCCGCCAATCCCGCGCTGAAACCTGCCCTTCAGCAGGCGCTCGGCGGCGCGGTGCTTGCCATGCAGCGTTACGGTTTTGCGCTTGACTCCACGCGCGGCGAACTGCTGCATGCCGACCGGAATGGCGAGCGTGTGCCGCTTTTTGGCGGTTGCGATGAAGCGGGTTATTTCACGGTGATGTGTGCGCAGCATCCCGTTGATGCAGACGGCTACGCGGTAGATCGCAGCGGTCACGGCGCGAGCTACCTGCAAGTGGTTTCGTTTGACGCAAACGGTGTGCAAGCGGACACCATGCTTGCCCATTCGGAATCCGACGACCCCGCCTCGCCCCATTTCGGCGATGCAACCCGGCGCTTCGCCGGCAAGCAATGGCTGCGCTTTCCGTTCAC
>NZ_JAQGMM010000493.1 GCF_028292365.1 Caballeronia sp. | reverse complement strand
ACACAGCAGACCTGGGCCGTGCGCTGCGGCTGGTCCGGGGTCTGGAAGCGGGTACGGTATGGGTCAACCGCTACGGCAGGACGTCCGATTTCATGATCCCGACCGGTGGCTACAAACGCTCGGGCATCGGCAAGGACCTGGGCCGGCAGGCTTACGAAGCGAACCTTCGCTTCAAGAGTGTGCTGATCGATTTGCGTGAATAGATACGGGCTCCGGAACTTGTCTTAAGCCCGCAAAAAGAAGGGCAAACCCTAGGCCCTGAAAGAGGCTGAAAAACAGCCGCAACCCGAACCGCAGACTCTGCTGCCGACACCCTGCAAAACGCATGTTTTGTGTTTTTGGATTGCGCGAATCAGGGACATCTTTGTTTTTGCGCTGATTAAATCTCTAACAGGAATGCGTTTTCCTGTTTTCGCCACTGAACCCCTCGCGGGTTCATATCAACGATAGGACTTTCACCATGATCGAATTCGAACCGAAGTACATCACCTTCGACTGCTACGGCACGCTGACCAAATTCCGCCTCGCTGACATGACGCGCGAAATGTACGGTGACGTGCTGAGCGGTCCGGACATGGACAAGCTGATTGCGTTCTTCTCGGGTTATCGGCGCGATGAAGTGCTCGGCGCATGGAAGCCGTATCGCGACGTGATCGTGAATGCGTTCAAGCGGGCTTGCAAACGCATGAACATTGAATTCGATGAAGCCAAGGCAGAAACGTTCTACACGGCCGTGCCAACGTGGGGTCCGCATCCGGATGTGCCGGAAGGCCTCTCGCGGCTGGCGAAGAAGTACAAGCTGGTGATCCTGTCGAACGCCTCGAACAACCAGATCCAGAGCAACGTCGACAAACTCGGCGCGCCGTTCCATGCCGTGTTCACGGCCGAGCAGGCGCAGTCGTACAAGCCGCGCATGCAAGGCTTCGAGTATATGTTCGACCAGCTTAACTGCAACCCGGAAGACGTTCTGCACGTGTCGTCGAGCCTGCGCTATGACCTGATGACCGCCCACGACATGGGCATCAAGCACAAGGCGTTCGTCAAGCGCGGCCATGAACCGTCGACGCCGTACTACGAGTACACCGAAGTCGACGACATCCCGCATCTCGCCACGCTGCTCGGACTGTAAGCCGCCGTATGAAGCTCGACTCCTACTGGCTCGACACCGCGCCGCCACTGCTTTCAACGACCGATGGCCCGGTCGATGGCCGTGTTGACGTGGCAGTGGTCGGGGGCGGCTTCACGGGCTTGTCGGCGGCGCTGGCGTTGGGCAAGCGCGGCGCGTCGGTAGCGGTGCTGGACGCGGGGCGAATCGGCGGCGGTGCGTCGGGTCGCAATGGCGGCCAGGTCAATACCGGCGTCGCGCAGGATTTCGCTGCGCTGGTTCAGCAGCTTGGACTGGAGAAGGCGCGCGGTTGTTATCTGGCCTATGCAGCCGCGGTCGATACCGTCGAACGCCTGATCCGCGAAGAGCAGATCGATTGCGATTACCTTGCGTCGGGCAAGCTGAAGCTCGCGTCGAAACCGCATCATCTCGCGCACCTGGAGAAGACGGCGGAGGTGATCCGGCGTGAAGTCGATGCCGATATCGAGATCATTGGCCGCGAGCGCATCTCGACCGAGATTCAGTCGGACAGTTTTTTCGGCGGTTTGCTGCAGCGGCATGGCGGCCAGATGCACATGGGCAAGTTCACGGTCGGTCTGGCGGACGCCGCCGCGCGTCACGGTGCGAAGCTCTATGAGAACGCGCCCGTGACATCGATAGAAAAGGCCGCTGACGGCGGGTACCGGATCGTGTCGGCGCGTGGGGAAGTTCGCGCCAGGCAGGTGCTGGTCGCGACCGGACCGTCGCGGCAAGGCCCGTTCGGCTGGTACCGGCGACGTCTTGCACCGGTGGGTTCTTTCATCGTGGTGACGGAGCCGTTGCCGGCCGACGTGATCAACCAGGTGTTTCCGAATCGCCGCGCGTACACGACGTCGCGCCTGATGCACAACTATTTCCGCATCACGCCCGATTCGCGTTTGCTGTACGGCGGCCGGGCACGCTTCACGGCGTCCGAGCAGCCCTCGGACGCGAAGAGCGGACGCATCCTGCAGGACGGTCTCGCGACGATGTTCCCGGCGCTGGCGCAGGCGCGCATCGACTATTGCTGGGGTGGTCTCGTCGATATCACCGCAGACCGGCTGCCGCGTGCGGGCCAGCATGACGGGATCTATTTTTCGATCGGTTATAGCGGCCACGGTACGCAGATGTCCACGCACATGGGGCAGGTCATGGCCGATGTCATGGACGGCCGCGAGAGCGCAAATCCGTGGCGTGAATTCGAGTGGCCGGCGATTCCCGGCCACACGGGCAAGCCCTGGTTCTTGCCGCTAGTGGGCACGTACTACCGCATCAAGGATGTGTTTTATTGATTTCGCAGCCTTTCATGTAACCAAGCCGACAAAACCAAAACCAACCCCAGCCACCCTCGCGGAGAAGTCTCAATGAACGAACAAGATCTGCAACACGCCGATGCCCCAGCCGGGACTGAAGTGACCGAACTCGAGCGCCTGACGCGCCGGGGTGCGTCACGGCGCGAGGTGCTGCGCGCGCTGGCCGCGGCCGGCATGGCGTCGATCACCGGGGCAGGGTTGCTCACCGCGAGCGGCGCTGCGTTCGCGCAGGCGAAGCCGAAGCAGGGCGGCAAGATTCGGGTGGCCACGCAGTCCGCGTCCGCCGCGGATACGCTCGATCCGGCAAAGGGTGCGCTCGGCACGGACTATGTGCGGGCAAACATGTTCTACAACGGCCTGACCGAACTTGATTCACATCTCGGCGCGAAGATGGCGCTGGCGGAATCGCTTGAATCGAAAGATGCGACCGTATGGATCGTGAAGCTGCGCAGCGGCGTTCAATTCCACGACGGCAAGGCGCTCGCGCCCGCCGACGTGGTTTATTCGCTAATGCGCCACAAGGACCCGGCCACGGCGTCGAAGGCCAAGACGCTCGCCGACCAGATCAAGGAAGCGAAAGCGACCGGCCCGAACGAGGTCACCATCACGCTGGAAGGCGCGAATGCCGACCTGCCGGTGATTCTCGCGACCTCGCACTTCCTGATCATCAAGGACGGCACGACCGACTTCAAGACGGCTATTGGCACGGGTCCTTTCAAGCTCAAGGACTTCTCGCCGGGCGTGCGTACAGTCGGCGTGAAGAACGAGAAGTACTGGAAGCCGGGCATGCCGCATCTGGACGAAGTCGAGCTGATTGGTATTGGCGACGAATCCGCCCGCGTGAATGCGCTGCTTTCCGGCGATGTGCAACTGATCAACGCGATCAGCCCGCGCTCGACGACCCGCATCAAGGGCACGCCGGGTTTCACCGTGCTGGAGACGAAGACGGGCCAGTACACGGACCTGATTGTTCGCGACGACGGCGGGATTAGCGGCAACGAAGATTTTCGTCGGGGTATGTTCTATCTCATGGATCGCGAGCAGATTCGCCGCGCCGTGTTCCAGGGTTTCGGCACGATCGCCAACGACCAGCCGATCGATCCGACTAACAAATACTTCATGCCGGGTATTCCCCAGCGTCCCTACGATCCGGAGAAAGCCAAGTTCTATTTCCAGAAGGCAAAAGTGGGCAACGCGCCCGTGCAGATTTATGCCTCGCCGGCGGCCGACGGCTCGGTCGAAATGGCGGTGCTGTTGCAACAGGCCGCGCCCGCAGCGGGCTTGAACCTGCAAGTCACGCGCGTGCCCGCCGACGGCTACTGGTCGAACCACTGGATGAAACATCCGCTGGGCTTCGGCAATATAAATGCCCGCCCAAGCGCCGACGTGCTGTTCACGCAGTTCTTCAAGTCGGACGCGCCATGGAACGAAGCGAACTGGAAGAGCCCGAAGTTCGACCAGATGCTGCTGGCGGCGCGCGGCGAACCGGACGACGCCAAGCGCAAGCAGATCTACGGCGACATGCAGGTATTGGTGCATGAGAGCGGCGGTGTCGGCATTCCGATGTTCCAGAGCTCGATCGACGGTTTCACGACCAAGCTCAAGGGCCTGGGATCGATTCCGCTGGCCGGCCTGATGGGCTTCATGTTCGCGGAGCATGTCTGGCTGGAAAGCTGAAGCGGGTTCAGGTGGTTCAGTTATCAGGCAGTAAAGCACGCCGCCCGCGCGGGGCGTGCCGTTTCAACCCCGGAGGCGGATCATGAAAGCACACGCGTCACGACTTATCGCTGCTCGCCTGGGCCTCGCACTGCTCACGCTGCTGCTTGTGTCGGCAGTGGTGTTCGGCATTACGGGGCTGCTCCCCGGCGACGCCGCGCAGCAGGCGCTCGGGCAAGCGGCCACACCTGAAGCAGTCGCAGCGCTACGGCACCAGTTCGGGCTCGACCAGCCGGCCTTGCAGCGCTACTTCGAGTGGCTCTACCTGATCGTCACCGGTAACTTCGGTACATCGTTATCGAATAGCTTGCCCGTCAGTCAACTGATCGCCACGCGCTTGCCGAACTCGCTCGTGCTGGCCGGATTGACCGCGCTGGTGTCCGTCCCGGTCGCGCTGTTTATCGGCATCTCGTCGGCCATGTTCCGCGGCTCGCTGCTCGATCGCGTGCTCAACGTGCTGACTTTATCCACCGTTGCAGTGCCGGAGTTCCTGATTGCGACCATCGCCGTGCTGGTCTTCGCCGTGAAGCTGCGCTGGCTGCCCGCGTTGTCGTATTTGTCCGAGGTGTCATCGTTCGGCGGTCTGTTGCGGATCTACGCGATGCCCGTCATGACGCTGTGTTGCGTGCTCGTGGCGCAGATGGCGCGCATGACCCGCGCCGCCGTGCTCGACCAGCTCAACGCATCGTATGTCGAGATGGCGATCCTGAAAGGCGCGTCACCCATGCGCGTGGTCCTGCGCCATGTGTTGCCAAACACCATTGGCCCGATCGCCAATGCGGTGGCGCTGAGCCTGTCGTACCTGTTCGGCGGCGTGGTGATTGTCGAATCGATCTTCAATTATCCGGGCTTGGCGAGCCTCATGGTCGACGCCGTCACGAACCGCGACATGCCGCTCGTGCAGGGCTGCGTGATGGTGTTCTGCGCGGCTTACCTGCTGCTCGTGCTGATTGCCGATCTGGCCCAAATCGTATCCAACCCGAGGCTGCGTCAACGATGAACCGACCCGCCAATTCTTCCATTCACCATCCTGGCAACGAGCTCTACGACATGGGTCTTGATGAAATCGTCAATGAACCGGCCATCCCTGCGCCTGAAGTTGCCGGGCCAAAACCGGGCGTGCTGAAACGGCTGCACCGGCGCTTCTCCGTGCTCGGTTTGATCGGCCTCGTGCTGGTCGTATTCTGGATGACCATTGCGGTCATCGGTCCGTGGATCGCGCCTTACAAAAGCGGTGCGCTGTCATCCGTGGATGTGTTCGCCGGGTCGAGCCATGCGTTCCTGCTGGGCACCGACTATCTCGGCCGCGACATGCTCAGCCGGATCCTGTACGGCACCCGCTATACGGTCGGGCTGGCGTTGGCCGCGGCGTTGATGGCGAGCCTGATCGGCACGTTCTTCGGCTTGATCGCCGCTGTGTCGGGCCGCTGGGTCGACGAAATCCTGAGCCGCCTGTTCGACGCGTTGATCTCCATTCCGAGCAAGGTGCTTGCGCTGGTTGTGATCGCCGCGTTTGGTTCGTCCATCCCCATGCTGATGGGTGTCGCCGCGCTCGCCTACATTCCCGGCGCGTTCCGCATTTCGCGCTCGCTCGCGGTCAACCTGATGACGCTCGAATACGTGCAGGTCGCGCGGGCTCGCGGCGAACGGCTGTTCTATATCGCGCGCGTGGAAGTGCTTCCGAACATGATCCATCCGATGCTCGCCGACTTCGGCCTGCGCTTCGTATTTATCGTGTTGCTGCTCAGCGGCCTGAGCTTTCTCGGCCTCGGCGTACAGCCGCCCAATGCCGACTGGGGCTCGCTAGTGCGCGAGAATATCGGTGGACTGGCTGAAGGGGCGCCCGCCGTCATGATGCCGGCTATCGCGATCGCGACGCTGACAATCGGCGTGAATCTGCTGATCGACAACCTGCGCCGTCGTGGCGGCCGCGGGCAAGGAGCTGCGCAATGAGCACCAACACGATCGACATGATTCAAGTGAAGGGCTTGCGTGTGGTGGCGGGCGCCGCACCCGATCCGGTGACCGAGATCGTCAAGGGCGTCGATTTTTCGGTGAAGAAAGGCGAGGTGCTGGCGTTGATCGGTGAGTCGGGATCGGGCAAGACGACTATCGCGCTGGCGCTGCTGGGATATGCGCGGCAAGGGTGTTCCATTAGCGGCGGGTCGGTGCGGATCGGCGAGACAGAAGTGCTCGAACTCGACCAGCGAGGCCGCCGGGCGCTGCGCGCGCGGACCGTGGCGTATGTGGCGCAGAGTGCATCTTCCGGGTTCAATCCGGCGCGCACGATTATCGATCAGGTGACGGAACCCGCGCTGCTGCATCGGCTGATGACGAAAGACGCGGCACGTCGCAAGGCGATCGAGTTGTTCCGTGCGCTTGCATTACCGGAGGCGGACACGATCGGCGAGCGTTATCCGCACCAGGTCTCGGGCGGGCAGTTGCAGCGCCTGATGGCGGCCATGGCGTTGATCACCGATCCAGCAGTGGTGGTGTTCGACGAGCCGACGACCGCACTCGATGTGACCACGCAAATCGAAGTGCTTGCAGCGTTCAAGAAGGTGATCCGCGAGCTGGGCACCACGGCTATCTACGTGTCGCACGATCTTGCGGTGGTCGCGCAGATGGCGGACCGGATTGTCGTGCTGAACGGCGGCCGGGTGAAAGAAGATGGTCTCGTGGCGCAAGTGCTTGATGCGCCCGTTGACGTGTACACGCAGCAGTTGCTGGCTGCCACGCGACGGCCCGAGCCGGTGTTGTCGGTGCAGACGGCGGCTCAGAAACTTGCGCCGCCCTTGCTCGAAATCCGTGGGTTGGCGGCGGGTTACGGCCGTATCGACCGGTATGGCGCGCCGGCCGTGCGCGTGCTCGACGACGTGAGTCTGTCCATTGCACGTGGCAGCACGCTGGGGGTGATCGGTGAATCAGGATCGGGCAAGACGACGCTCGCGCGCGTGGTGGCGGGTCTGGTCGACCGGGCGCGCGGTGAAGTTTTCTTCGACGGCAAGCCGCTCCCGGCGCAACTGTCGAAGCGGACTCCTGATCAATACCGGCAGATCCAGATCGTGTTCCAGAACGCCGATACCGCGTTGAATCCGAGCCATACCATTGCCGATATCCTCAGCCGGCCGCTCGCTTTTTATCATCATCTGCGCGGGGCGGCGGCGCGCAAGCGGACGCTGGAACTGCTCGATCTCGTCAAGCTGCCGGCATCGATTGCGGAGCGCGCGCCGGGCGGTTTGTCGGGCGGCCAGAAGCAGCGTGTCAACCTGGCGCGTGCGCTCGCGGCCGACCCCGCGCTGATTCTCTGCGACGAAGTGACGTCCGCGCTTGACACCGTGGTCGGCGCGGCGATTCTCGACCTGCTTGCAGAACTGCGCCGAGAGCTGGGTGTGTCGTACATGTTCATCAGCCACGACATCTCAACGGTGCGTTCGATCTGTGATGAAGTGATCGTGCTGTACGCGGGACATCGCGTGGAGGCGGGCGAGCGCGACGTGCTCGCGGCACCGCCGTATCACCCCTATACAGGTTTGCTGGTCGACTCCGTGCCGGCGCTGAAACCCGGCTGGCTCGACGCACGCCGCCTGATCGGCAGCGCCGCGTTGCCGCAGATGGGCGAAAGCGCGGACATAGCCGAGCTGTGCAGCTTCAGGGCGCGTTGTCCGGTTCGTATCGACGGTAAATGCAATGCCACGCCGCCCTCCATGAAGAAGCTGCCTTCGGGCGCGGAAATTCTATGCCACCATTCAACGGCCGAGTTGAGCCGGCTGCAGACAATCGAGGTGGTTGAAGCATGAGCGGACGATTCGTGCGGCTGGCGGAAACGGAGCGCAAGACGTTTGTGATAACCGTCGATGGCGTGGCGCGGCAGGCAGCCGTTGGCGACACGTTGATGGTCGCGTTGCTGACCGGCATGAGGACCTTGCGGGACTCTGAATTCGGCGATGGCAGGCGCGCGGGGTTCTGCCTGATGGGGGCATGCCAGGATTGCTGGGTCTGGACCGCTGAGGGCGACCGGTTGCGTGCGTGTACAACGCCGGCGGCAGCGGGCATGTCGATCGTCACGCAATTGACGACAGCCGGGGAGGGCGTATGGCCGCGCGGGTAGTCGTGATTGGCACGGGACCCGCGGGCGTGCGGGCAGCCGAGGCGCTGGTCGAAGCGGGTCTGCGGCCGACGGTAATTGATGAAGGCCGGCGAGACGGCGGGCAGATTTATCGACGGCAGCCGGAAGGTTTCACGCGCTCCTATGAGACGCTCTACGGCACCGAAAGTGCACGCGCGGCCGCTCTGCATTCGAGCTTCGACGCGCTCAAAAGCCGTATCGACTACCTGCCTGAAACGCTCGTCTGGAACATCGCGGCGAACGCTGTGCATCTTGTCAGTGGAACGGCCTACCGTACGCTCGAATTCGATGCGTTGATCATTTGCAGTGGCGCGACGGACCGGTTGATGCCGGTGAAGGGTTGGCATTACGCCGGCACGTATAGCCTGGGAGGCGCGCAAGTCGCGCTGAAGTCGCAGGGGTGCTCGATCGGTTCGCGAGTCGTGCTGATGGGCACCGGGCCGCTGCTGTACCTTGTCGCTGCGCAGTATGTGAAAGCGGGCGCGGCGGTGTCCGCCGTCTTCGATACCTCCACTCTTTTACAACGGCTCAGCGCGTTGCCGAAGCTGCTCGCCGTTCCCGCCGCGCTGAAAAAAGGCATCGCTTTGATGGGAGTGCTGAGGAAAGCGCGTGTGCGGGTATATCGTGGCGTTCGGCCACTGGAAATAAGCGGTTCATCGGAGCACGGCGTGAGCCACGTTGAGGTCGCTCTGCAAAGCGGTATGCCCTTGAAGGTGGCCTGCGATGCAGTCGCGATGGGGTATCACTTGCGCCCTGAAACGCAGCTCGCCGACTTGGCCGGCTGCGAATTTTCATTCGATGAACCCACCCAGCAATGGCTGCCCGCCACCGATGAAGACGGCCGCAGCAGTGTCAAGGGCATCTATCTGGCAGGCGACGGTGCGCGTATCCGCGGCGCGGATGCCGCCGAACGATCGGGCCGTCTCGCCGCCTTCGCTGCGATGCAGGACGGCGGTTTGAAGGTCGAAGGTCTGACTGTCTTGCGTGAACAACTGCAGGTTTTCAGCCGCTTCGCGGCCGGCTTGCGTGCGGCCTTTCCGTGGCCCGCACGGTTCGCAAGCATGCTGCCGGACGAGACTATCGTGTGCCGTTGCGAAGCCATTACAGCGGGCGAATTACGTCGCGTCGTCCGCGAAACCGGCGCGCAGGAAGCGAATCGCGCGAAGGCATTTTCGCGCGTGGGCATGGGCCGCTGCCAAGGCCGCTTTTGCGCTCACGCGGGAGCGGAAGTGATCGCGGCGGCGGCATCCGTGCCACTGGCTTCCGTTGGACGGCTACGTGGGCAGGCCCCCGTCAAACCGTTGCCGGTGGCGTTGGTCGAGGAAGAGGGGGCAACCGAATGACCGCGTCACGACAAGCTGCTCATGAAGCCTCGCACCGAGCCGATGTGATCGTGATCGGCGGCGGCATCATGGGTACGACCACTGCGTTTTTCCTGCGACGTCGCAACCCCGCTTGCTCCGTGATCCTGCTTGAGCGCGGCCTGACGGGCCAGCAAGCGAGCGGCGTCAACTTTGGTGGTGTCCGCAGGCAAGGCCGTGCGCTGCCGCAACTCGCGATGGCGAATCGCTCGCTCAACACGTGGCAGCATTCGAAAGAACTGCTGGGCGAGGACATCGAATTCCTGCCGTCCGGGCACACGCGGGTCTGTTATCACGCACACGATGCGGATACCTTCGACCGCTACGCCGCCGATGCCCGCGCGTACGGCCTCAATCTGGACGTGCTGCACGGCAAGGCGATGTTCGACCGTTTCCCTTTTCTTGGCCGTGAGGTATTGGCGGCCTCCATCTCGCCGCTCGACGGTCATGCAAACCCGCGCCTCGCTGCGCCGGCCTTCGGCCGGGCGGCGGCGCGCATGGGCGCGCAGGTGGTGGAGAACACGGAGATCGTGCATGTGGAGAAGGACGGCGATGGTTTTCGCGTGGAGACTGTGGCAGGCGTGGTGTATCGGGCAGCGCAGCTCGTGATTTGTGCGGGCGCTTGGGCAAGCCGGCTCACTGAGCAGTTCGGCGAACCGGTGCCGCTGCGCGCAAGCGGACCGCAAATGTCGGTCACTGAACCCGTGCCGTATGTCTTCAAGTCGTCGATGGGCGTGTTCACATCGATCAAGCAGGAAGGCATCTACTTCCGCCAGATTCCGCGCGGCAACATCATCATAGGTGGCGGCCCGCCGGGTCCCGCCGATGCCCTCACGCGACGCGCATCCGTGCTGCCGATCAACACCGTGCGGCAGATCGCGCAACTCCGCCGCCTGGTTCCTGCGATGGCTCCGCTGCACGTGATCCGGGTCTGGAGCGGTGTGGAAGGTTACTTGCCCGACGGTGAGCCGGTGATCGGCCGCAGCTCGACTACTGACGGACTGTTTTATGCATTCGGCTTCAGCGGCTCGGGGTTCCAGATTGGCCCGGGTGTGGGCGAGACGCTGGCCGAGCTGATCGATACCGGTAGTACACCGATTCCGCTCGATCCATTTTCGATCAGCCGGTTCGCGGCGTTTGCAACTTCATCGAACGCTCAACCTGTGGCGGCGGCTTCATGAAACAAGCCATGCCGCTGACCGAGGCCCGGGCGTTTATCGAGGCGCACTTCGATGAACCCGTGACGCTTGCACAACTTGCCGAGCTGTCTGCGCTTAGCGTGTCGCGATTCGCGACCGCGTTTCGCCAGCAATTTGGCTCTTCACCGTACCGGTATTTGTGCGGGCTACGGATTGAGCGTGCGCAAGCGTTGTTGCTGGCGGGCGTGCCGGGATCGGTGGTGGCGGCTGAGGTCGGGTTCTTCGACCAGAGTCATTTCGCACGGCATTTCAAACGTTTCTGCGGCATGACGCCGAGCATGTATCTAAAGCGATCGCGCGCTCGTTGTTCAGTGCAGGGCAGCGGCGGGTTGTTGCGCGGTGCTGGTAACGGAATTGAGCCGGCGGACGAGCGGACGCTCTGCGAGGAAACGGCGTGAGGGTGCGGCGTAATTAGATAACGGGACAGGCTAAAGAAATAATTCCGTAAGCCGATATTGCGGGGATAGCCACTTTCTCGCGCACGTCGGCGACCCCCATCGCGAATGCAAATTCAACCGGTTGCATCAAGCCTTGCTATGGCGCCCATTCCTGGCTCGCAAGCCGCAGACAATACGACAAGCGGAGCAACATCGGGGAGTGCTGCATCGTCAACCGCGCCATCAACCTCCCCAACGAGTGCTGCGCCGGCTGCATCGGGCGCGAGTGGCGGCGGCTCTTCATCCGGGAGCAACAGTGCCGTGGCCGCTGCGATCAAGCAATTGAAGCAATTGATCGAAGAGTTGCAAAGGCAGCTAAGCGAACTGCAGGCACAAGTTTCGCGCGAATCACATATGTCGGCCAAGGACACGACCGGCGCATCCAGCATGGCAGCCATGACCCTGGGCGGGGAGGCGACGGGCATAGAGTCTGCGCTCCAGGTCGCAAGATCGGAGCTTGTGCAGATGATGATTGCGTCCGGCGAAACGACCGGTTTAATCAGCGATTCAGCCTGACTTTCCGCCATGAGCTTCGCCACGTTCGGATGCGAAGAACGAGGTATTCAAACCTTGGCACTACACCCTTCTCCCCGTAAGCCCGTCCTTCCAGATCCCTTACGCTATCATTCCGCAGACCAAAGCCCTGGTTCATCGCCTCGCCTCACAGCATCCTTGAGGGGCGATCGTGCGTCCGAAGATCGGGCCACCATGAACCGATGGCCCGCCATGTAGCAATTCAATACGGGGACTGACCGATGCAACCCATGCGAGTATCAGAAAAATGGTTTCACCGAGCGCTCTGGTTGATCGCCTTCGCGTTTGCGGGTTTCCTGATTGGCCTGGGTGGGCTTGTTGTCGGGAATTTACCCGGCGTCGAGGCGCCGCCTACGCTGGACTCACTGATCGATCCGAGCGCCAGCGCCGCGATAGAAACATCGATCAAGCAAGCGCAAAGCAATGCCCGCGATGGCGAGACAGCCGAGGAGTCCGCGCGGCTCAGACTGCAAGCCGCGACGGCCGAATATTCGAGCGCGCACGAAACATTCTCTAACTGGCTCGCCACCCGCACGGCGACCGAACAGGCTGATCAAAACAAGGAGCTTGTCAGCCGTACGCATTCGCTGGAAACGCTCAATGACAACGTCCGTACTGCACAAAAAGCGCTGGACCAGATAGAGCAAACCAACGCACAGAACCGGCAAGTGCTGGAGAAGGAACGGACGGCGGAAGCGGCGCTTCGCACCCAGGCCGAGGAAAAACTCGATGCGCTTCAGCGCGGCATCGACATGAAGAATTTCCTCATCCGGCTGGCGATTACCCTGCCCTTGCTGGTGATTGGCGGATGGCTGTTTGCAAGGCATCGCAAGAACCGATATTGGCCCTTTGTCTGGGGCTTCATATTCTTCGCGTTGTTTGCGTTTTTCGTCGAACTGGTTCCGTACCTTCCTGACTACGGCGGTTATGTCCGGTACATCGTAGGCGTGATCGTGACGATCCTGGTTGGGCGTTACTCCATCAATGCCTTGCAACGCTACCTGCAAAATCAAAAATCCGCGGAGACGTTACCCGACGATCAACGTCGTCAGGCCCTGAGTTATGACGTTGCTCAAAGCCGCTTTGCGAAGGGCATCTGCCCGGGATGCGAACGCAAGGCCGACCTGAGCAATCCAAAACTCGACTTCTGCATGCACTGCGGCATCAGCTTGTTTGACGCGTGCGCCTTTTGCGAAACGCGAAAGAACGCGTTTGCACATTATTGTCCGTCGTGTGGGAAAGAGGCGGTTGCGATCAAGTAGCTGGGAGTTCGTTCGCGTGAGCGCTTAGCTTCATGACACGGGATGAGACACGGCGAAGGTGCAGGAGCGGCTCGGTCACCGTTGTGCACCTTCGCCGCTACTCATTCAGTGTGCGTTACGAGCCGTATCAACCCAACCGTCGAACTGAGTTTTGTTCGCGGCGAGCCACTGGTCCGCAAGTGTTGCGACGACCGCTGTTGCGCCGTTGCCCTTGCTGATCGCAAGTTCCCAGGCCGACCATGTCGCCGATGGAAAACGGATCTGCTCGACGAGCTTCTTGACTACCGGATTAGCCGCGATAAATTGCTTGTTCGCGACCGCGCCGTAGTTCCAGGATGCCATCGCCATACGGCACGGATT
>NZ_JAQGMM010000487.1 GCF_028292365.1 Caballeronia sp. | reverse complement strand
AAATATCGTTTCACCCCTACAGTTCTACGTTGTTGCACTCCCTCTCGGCGCGATCGGAACCCTCATATGCCCACAGCCTACAAACGCGTACTCCTCAAACTCTCCGGCGAAGCACTAATGGGCGACGATGCCTTCGGCATCAATCGCGCGACAATCGAAAGGATGGTGGCAGACGTCGCGGAAGTGGTGCGCATGGGCACGCAACTCGCGGTCGTCATCGGCGGCGGTAATATTTTTCGCGGCGTGGCGGGCGGTGCGGCCGGGATGGACCGTGCGACGGCCGATTACATGGGTATGCTCGCGACCATGATGAACGCGCTCGCATTGCAGGACGCCATGCGCCACGCCGGCATCGAGGCGCGTGTGCAATCCGCGCTGCGCATGGACCAGGTGGTCGAGCCGTACATCCGCCCGCGCGCCATTCGCCAGCTCGAAGAAGGTAAAGTGGTCATTTTTGCGGCAGGTACGGGCAACCCGTTTTTCACCACCGATACCGCCGCTGCGCTGCGCGGCTCGGAAATTGGTGCGGAAGTCGTGCTGAAAGCAACCAAAGTGGACGGTGTATATTCCGCCGATCCCAAGAAAGATCCGAGCGCGACGCGCTACAGCACGATCAGTTTCGACGAAGCGATCGGCAAGAACCTGCAGGTAATGGACGCGACGGCCTTTGCGCTGTGCCGCGACCAGAAGCTGCCTATTCGTGTGTTTGCGATCAATAAGCCGGGCGCGCTCAAGCGCATCATTCAGGGCGACGACGAAGGTACGCTCGTCCACGTGTAAACTCTCGCGGTGACAAAGGGTGAGGGCGGACGCGGTCCCACGGGAACTGCGCTGCCACCGCCGGCACTGCACGCAATAAAAGTACGGAGGCTCAAATGAGTGTGGCTGACATTAGGAAGAGCGTCGATCAGAAGATGCAGAAGTCGATCGAAGCGTTCAAGAACGATCTTGCCAAGATCCGCACGGGCCGCGCCCACACGGGCTTGCTGGACCATATCCAGGTGGATTACTACGGCTCGAGCGTGCCCATTTCGCAAGTGGCGAACATGACGCTGATCGACGCCCGTACGATCGGCGTCCAGGCGTGGGAAAAGAAGATGGTGCCGGTGGTGGAAAAGGCGATTCGCGACTCGGATCTGGGCCTGAACCCCTCCAATCAGGGCGATCAGATCCGCGTCCCGATGCCCGCGTTGACGGAAGAACGCCGCCGCGAGCTGACGAAAGTCGTCAAGAGCGAAGGCGAAAACGCCAAGATCGCCGTGCGCAATCTGCGTCGTGACGCCAACGAGCAACTGAAGAAGCTCGTGAAGGACAAGGAAATCTCCGAGGACGACGAACGTCGCGCAAGCGATGACGTCCAGAAGCTCACCGATAAAAACGTCGCGGAAATCGACAGGCTGGTTGTGTCGAAAGAAGCCGAAATCATGACGGTTTGAGGCCGTTTCCGGTCTCTTGCGTCGTGCCGGCGCGTCACTCTGTCGATACTTAGATTCAGCGGCCATGACCTATACCAGCTCTACCGTTCGCGTACCCGATGTCGCGGCTGTCCCGCGTCATATCGCGATCATCATGGACGGCAACGGCCGTTGGGCGACGCAACGGCGCCTGCCGCGCGTGGCCGGGCATACGCGCGGCGTCGACGCCGTGCGGGCAACGGTCGAAAGCTGTGCGCGCCAGGGCGTCGAATTCGTGACGCTGTTTGCTTTCAGTTCCGAAAACTGGCGTCGCCCAACCGACGAAGTTTCCTTTCTCATGCGCCTGTTCGTGACGGCGCTGGAACGGGAAGTCGGCAAACTGCACGCTAATGGCATCCGTTTGCGCGTGGTCGGCGACACCTCCATGTTCGACGACCGTATCCGTGCGTTGATCCAGCGCGCCGAAACCAAAACGGCGCGCAACACGCGCCTGACGCTGACCATCGCGGCGAATTACGGCGGCCGTTGGGACGTCATGCAAGCGGCGAAAAAGCTGGCGGAGCAGTCGGTTCAGGAGGGCCGTGTCGTCCCGGTTGACGAAGCGGCGTTCGAGCAGCATCTCGCCATGGCCTACGCGCCGGAGCCCGACCTGTTTATCCGGACGGGCGGGGAGCAGCGCATCAGCAATTTCCTGCTATGGCAGATGGCGTACACCGAGCTCTATTTCACCGATACCTACTGGCCCGATTTCGACGCCGAAGCACTGGCTCGCGCGATCGAATCGTATGCTGAGCGCGAACGCCGGTTCGGGCGGACCAGCGCGCAACTCGAACCGCAATCGCAGAAGGCCGACACCCTTTCATGCTAAAGACCCGTGTCATCACGGCAATCGTCCTGCTGGCAGTGCTTCTGCCCGTCACCTTATTCGCGCCGGTCGGCGTTTTCGCGGCACTGATCGCCGTTGTGGTCATCTTTGCTGCCTGGGAGTGGGCGCGGCTGCTGAAGCTGGGTGGCGGGTCGCCGGTGGTGTACGCGGTGGTTGCCGGCATGGCGCTGATCGCTAGCACGCGACTCGGGCTGGGTTACAAACCGCTGTATCAGATGGCGGCCATATTCTGGGTGCTGGCCGGGCCGTTCGCGCTTGCGCGCAAGCCCGCTCTCGCCGACGGCGCCTGGCGAGTGTTCCTGCTGTTCGCCGGCATTGTGACGTTCGTGGCCTGCTGGCACGCGCTGGTGGCGGCCCGTACGGTCGGGGTGGCGTTCGTGCTATCGCTTCTCCTAGTCGTATGGCTGGCCGACATTGGCGCATACTTCGCCGGAAAAGCGTTCGGCCGTCATAAACTCGCGCCGTCCATCAGTCCGGGCAAAACCCGCGAAGGCGCGTTGGGCGGCTGGCTGGCGGTGATGATCGTCGGCTCGGCGGCCGCGGCCACGCTGGTTTTTGCGCCGACACTTTTTTCGGCGCTGGTGGAGCACCTCGGCTGGGCCGGGGCGCTTTTATCGCTGACGGTGCTGACCGTATTCAGCGTAATTGGTGACCTGTTCGAATCTCTGCTGAAACGCCAGGCCGGCGTCAAGGACTCGAGCGGATTGCTGCCCGGGCACGGTGGCGTCCTCGACCGGATCGACGCATTGTTGCCCGTATTGCCGATCGCACTCCTGTTGCTCGGTCCTGTTGCCCAGTCAATCGGCTAATCGGCTAAAGAAGGAATTATGCAAAAACGTCTGACTCTGCTCGGCTCCACGGGCTCGATCGGCGAAAGCACGCTCGACGTCGTGGCGCGGCACCCGGACCGCTTCAAGGTCTACGCGCTGAGCGCGCATCGCAACGGCGACAAGCTCGTCGACCAGTGTGTGCGGTTCCAGCCGGAAGTGGCGGTGGTCGGTGACGCGGATACCGCCGCGAAGGTCGCCGCCGCGCTGCGCGCCCAAGGCTGCAAGACCGAGGTGAGCTACGGTCCGCAAGCGCTTGTGGACGTCTCTGAGAGCGCCGTCTGCGACACGGTGGTTGCCGCTATTGTCGGTGCTGCGGGTCTGGCGCCTACGCTGGCTGCCGCGCGTGCGGGCAAGCGCATCCTGCTGGCCAACAAGGAAGCGCTGGTCATGTCGGGCAAGATTTTCATCGACGCGGTGCACGACAACAACGCGGTGTTGCTGCCTGTCGACAGCGAGCACAACGCGGTCTTCCAGTGCATGCCGCGTGAGATAGCGCTGCACGGCGGGGTATCGAAGATCATCCTGACAGCGTCCGGTGGCCCGTTCCGCACCCGCGAGCCGTCTACTCTGCGCCACGTCACGCCCGACGAAGCCTGCAAGCATCCGAACTGGGCAATGGGCCGCAAGATTTCCGTCGATTCCGCCACGATGATGAACAAGGGCCTCGAAGTGATCGAGGCGCATTGGCTCTTCAACGTGCCGGGGTCGCGCATTGAAGTGCTGATCCATCCGCAAAGCGTGATTCATTCGCTCGTTTCATACGCGGACGGTTCCGTGCTCGCGCAACTCGGTAACCCGGACATGCGAACGCCGATCGCCTATGCACTGGCGTTTCCGGAACGGGTGGATTCTGGTGTCGCGCAACTTGATCTTGCACAAATTGCAACGCTCACCTTCGAGAAGCCTGACCTGAAACGTTTCCCTTGCCTCGCGCTCGCGCTGCAGGCGCTGGAAGCCGGCGGCACTGCAAGCGCGGCGCTCAACGCGGCCAACGAGGTCGCGGTGGAGGCGTTCCTTGCTCGCCGTATCGGCTTCATGGCGATCGGGGAAGTGGTCGAGCGCGTGCTGAATGCGTTGCCGAATGGCAGTGCATCGACACTTGATGAAATGCTCGCCGCCGATGCCGAAGCGCGTCGCCTGGCAGGCGAGTTCGCCGCTTTGCTGACAGCCGACGCGCCGCACGCCGAACGCGTCCTGCACTGAGGTCGCCATGAACTTCCTGATCGAAATCGTTGCATTTGTGGTGGCTATCGGCGTGCTGGTCGTCGTCCACGAGTTCGGCCATTACAGCGTCGCGCGACTGTGCGGCGTAAAGGTCCTGCGATTTTCGGTCGGATTCGGCAAGCCGCTCGTGAAATGGGTCAGCAAGACCACCGGGACCGAGTGGACGATCTCGGCGCTGCCGCTCGGCGGCTACGTGAAGATGCTCGACGAACGCGAAGCGGAAACGAGCATTCCCGAGGCCGATTTGCCGCGCGCGTTCAACCGACAGCCGGTGTTCAAGCGGATCGCCATCGTTATCGCGGGACCGGTGGCGAACTTCATCCTCGCTATTTTGCTGTTCGCCGGCGTGTTCGCGGGCGGCGTGTCGGAGCCGGCTGCAATTGTCGCGGCGCCCGCGCCCAATACCGTCGCCGCGAAGGCGGGCTTCGAGGGCGGCGAGACGGTCGTTTCAATACGCGACGTGCAGAGTGACAGCGATGCAAGCGGCGAGACGCATAAAGTGCGCTCGTGGTCCGACCTGCGCTGGAAACTGCTCGACGCATCATTCGACCATCGCAGGGTGGTGCTGACGGCCAAGACGAACGGCGGTACCTTCGATTTCCCGGTGAGCGTGGGGAAGATCGACGACCAGGACATCGACCAGGATTTCATGGATAAACTCGGCTTCGAGCCGGGTGGCGGCACGCTGGCGGTAGCCGGTGTGGAAGCGGGCAGCGCGGCGGCGAAAGCGGGCTTGCAGGCCGGCGACGTGTTGCGTGCTATCGACGGTAAAAAGATCGATAACGCGATGGGTTTTATCGAGTACGTGCAGCATCGTCCGGGTACGCCGGTTTCACTGAGCGTTGAGCGCAACGGCGCGCAGCGCGTGGTGCAGATCGTGCCGGAGCTCAAGCAGGACGCTGCCACGAACCGCGATGTCGGCAGGATCGGCGCGTCGCTCGCGACCCGGATTCCGTCGGTGGACGTGCGTTATGGTCCGGTCGAAAGCCTGCAGTTGGGCGTGAAGCGGACCTGGGACATCAGCATTTATTCGCTGCGCATGTTCGGGCGGATGATCACGGGCGAAGCGTCGCTGAAAAATCTTTCGGGGCCGGTGACGATCGCCGACTATGCCGGCAAGAGCGCGCGGCTTGGATTGTCGGCGTTTCTTTCATTCCTCGCGCTCGTAAGTATTAGTCTCGGCGTCTTGAACTTGTTACCGATTCCGGTTCTTGACGGTGGGCATCTGTTATATTATTTGGTTGAAGCCGCAACCGGCAAGGCCGTGTCAGATCGCTGGCAACTGGTTTTGCAGCGGGCGGGTCTTGTTTGCATCGTTGCGTTGTCGATGATCGCACTCTTCAATGACCTTGCCCGCCTGATCCGCTTTTGATCCGGCTTGGGCGTTTCACCTTGATCCTTTTCCATCTTGTCTGGCGGCGCTTGAACGAACGCCGTCCGGCTTGATGCAGCTATACACACTGGGGAAGCACGTTGTTCAAACCTCATCGCTTTGTTCCTAAGTCGGCTGTGGCCGCAGCATTGGCCGCAACCGGAATGGCGGCGCACGCGACAACGCCGTTTGTCGTGCAGGACATCCGGATTGACGGCCTTCAGCGCATTGAACCCGGTTCGGTATTCGCCTACCTGCCTATCAAGCAGGGCGACACGTTCACCGACGACAAAGCCTCCGAGGCAATTCGCGCGCTTTATGCAACGGGCTTCTTCAACGATGTCCAGATCGCTACACAGGGCAACGTGGTGGTGGTGCAGGTGCAGGAGCGTCCGGCCATTTCGCAGATCGACTTCTCCGGGATCCACGAGTTCGAAAAGGACAACCTCGCGAAGGCGTTGCGCGCAGTGGGCTTGTCGCAAGGCCGCTCGTACGACAAGGCGCTCGTCGACAAAGCCGAGCAGGAACTCAAGCGCCAGTACCTGACGCGCGGGTTCTATGCTGCCGAAGTGACGACCACCGTGACGCCGGTCGACCGTAATCGCGTGCAGATCCTGTTTTCGGTGGCTGAAGGTCCGAGCGCGAAGATCCGCCAGATCAACTTCATCGGCAACAAGGCGGTCAGCACGGGCACGCTGCGCGACGAGATGCAGTTGTCCACGCCGAACTGGTTCTCGTGGTACACGAAGAACGACTTGTACGCGAAAGACAAGCTCACGGGCGACCTTGAAAACGTACGCTCGTACTACCTGAATCGCGGTTATCTCGAGTTCAACATCGAGTCGACGCAGGTGTCCATCTCGCCCGACAAGAAGGACATGTACCTGACGATCGCGCTGCACGAAGGCGAACCGTACAAGATCAGCGCAATCAAGCTCTCGGGTAATCTGCTCGACCGCTCGGCCGAGTTGAACAAACTCATCAAGATCAAACCGGGCGACCGTTTTTCGGCGGAAAAGCTGCAGGCGACCACCAAGGCGATTGTGGACAAGCTCGGCGAATATGGCTACGCGTTCGCGCAGGTCAATGCCCAGCCGCAGATCAATCAAGCCGACCACACCGTCGACCTCACATTGAATGTGGATCCGAGCCGCCGCGTGTATGTGCGGCGCGTGAACATCGTCGGCAATACGCGTACGCGTGACGAAGTGGTGCGCCGCGAAATGCGTCAGCTCGAAAGCTCCTGGTTCGATTCGAGCCGGCTGGCGTTATCGAAGGATCGCGTGAATCGTCTCGGTTACTTTACCGATGTGGACGTGACCACGATTCCGGTCGAAGGCACGAACGACCAAGTGGATGTGGACGTGAAAGTCGCGGAAAAGCCGACCGGTGCGATTACGCTCGGCGCGGGTTTCTCGTCAACGGACAAGGTCGTGCTGTCAGCGGGCGTGTCGCAGGACAACGTATTCGGTTCGGGTACCAGCCTTTCCGTCAATATCAACACGGCCAAGACGTACCGGACGTTGACGGTGACGCAAGTCGATCCATACTTCACCATCGACGGCATCAAGCGCATTACCGACCTATATTACCGCACGTATCAGCCGCTCTATTACTCCACGGATTCCAGCTTCAAGATCGTTACCATTGGTGGTGACCTGAAGTTCGGCATTCCGTTCTCGGAGCAGGACACGGTGTACTTCGGCGCGGGTCTCGAGCAGAACACGCTCGACATCGATGCCAACACGCCGCAAAGCTACAAGGACTACGTCAACGAGTTCGGCCGCGTAGTGAACAACGTGCCGGTGACGGTTGGCTGGTCGCGTGACAATCGTGACAGCGCGCTGGTCCCGAGCCGCGGTTATTACACGCAGACGAACTTCGAATACGGTACGCCGGCGGGTAACACCACCTACATCAAGGCCGATGCGCAAGCGCAGTATTACTATTCGTTCGCGCGCGGTTTCGTGCTCGGCTTTAACTTGCAGGGCGGCTACGGTAAGGGCCTGCAAGGCCAGACCTACCCGATTTTCAAGAACTACTATGCTGGCGGTATCGGCTCGGTTCGCGGGTATGAACCGAGCTCGCTGGGTCCGCGTGACACGACCACGGGTGACCCGATCGGTGGTTCGCGCATGGCCGTGGGTAACATCGAGTTGACCTTCCCGTTGCCGGGTACGGGTTATGACCGCACGTTGCGCGTCTTTACCTTCCTTGACGGTGGTAACGTCTGGGGCGATCCGGGACAGGGCGGTACGACCACTGGTGCGAACGGCCTGCGGTATGGTTACGGTTTCGGTCTGGCTTGGATCTCGCCAATCGGTCCGCTCAAGTTGAGCCTGGGTTTCCCGGTGACGAAGCATGCCGGCGACCAGTATCAGAAGTTCCAGTTCCAGATCGGTACGGCGTTCTAAACCGCGATCGGGATGTGTTGGTGGCCCGGTTTTCCGCTCTTGTCGCGGAACCGGGACGCCGGACGCAGTGGCTTAACTTGGTGATCTGACGCAATAAGCTGATTCAGGGATCTGATTCAATGAGCTGATTGAGCGACTTGATTGAGCAAGATAAGTCAGTGGTGTAAATAAGTAACGTGAGGAAGACTTTGCGAACCGGTAAGCTTTCGAAACATGTAGCGTTGGCGCTTGTTATGTCGGTGACGCTCGGCCTGATGGGTGCCGCCACGGCAGAGGCGCAGGAGACCCGGATTGCAGCCGTCAACTCCGATCGGATCTTGCGTGAGTCGGCAGCGGCCAAGGCGGCGCAGAGCAAGCTCGAACTGGAATTTTCGAAGCGCGACAAGGCATTGCAGGACATGGCAGCGCGTCTGAAGACCATGTCGGACGCAATGGACAAGAACGGTGCCACCATGGCGCCTGCCGACCGTGCCGCCAAGCAACGCGATTTGTCGCAGCTCGACCAGGACTTCCAGCGCAAACAACGCGAATTTCGCGAAGACTTGAACCAGCGTCGTAACGAAGAGCTTGCTGCGGTCCTGGACAAGGCGAACAAGGTCATCAAGCAGATTGCCGAGGCGCAGCATTACGACCTGATCGTGCAGGAAGCGGTGTACGTCAGTCCGCGTATCGATATCACCGATCAGGTGCTGAAGGCGCTGGCCGCAAATCAGGCGAGCCTGTCGACCAACCCAGCTAGCAGTTCGAACTGATCGGGAGCGGTACCGGATGGCATCAGACAGCGCGATCACACTGGGTGAACTGACACAGCGCTTCGGCGGAGACATTGCAGGCGATGCAGCGCATCGCGTGAGTGGCCTTGCGCCGCTCGACAAAGCCGGCCCCACGCAACTCGCTTTTCTCGCGAACCAGAAATATCTGTCTCAAGTGGAAAGCACGCAGGCCGGTGCGGTGTTGATTTCCCCAGCGGACCTGGAAAAAGTGGCGACGCCAGAAGGGCGTAACTTTATCGTCACGGCGAATCCTTACGCTTATTTTGCGCGTGTGGCGCAGGTTTTCATCGACCTCGCGACGCCGCCGGTCGAGCCCGGCGTGCATCCCACGGCGTTTATCCATCCGGGTGCGAAGGTGGCGGCGAGTGCCGTGATCGGGCCGCACGTGAGCGTGGACGCGGGCGCTGAGATTGGCGAGCGTGTGAAGCTGGACGCAGGCGTGTCGATTGGCCGGGGCGTGAAGCTGGCCGACGATGTCCATCTTTATCCCCACGTGACCGTCTATCATGGCTGTAAGCTCGGTGCGCGCGTGATCGTGCATGCGGGCGCGGTGATCGGTGCGGACGGTTTTGGTTTTGCCGCGGATTTCGTCGGCGACGGCGATGCGCGCACCGGCAGTTGGGTCAAGATCCCGCAAGTTGGCGCCGTGGTCGTGGCGGAGGACGTGGAGATTGGCGCGAACACCACGATCGACCGGGGCGCAATGGCCGACACGGTGATCGAGGAAGGCGTCAAGATCGATAATCAGGTCCAGATCGGGCATAACTGCCGGATTGGCGCTTATACGGTGATTGCAGGCTGCGCGGGCATTGCGGGCAGCACGAACATCGGGCGGCACTGCATGATCGGCGGCGCGGTGGGCATTGCGGGCCACGTGACGCTGGCGGACTACGTGATTGTCACGGCACAATCCGGCGTGTCGAAGTCGCTGCTGAAGCCGGGCATGTACACCAGCGCATTCCCCGCCGTGAATCACGCTGACTGGAACAAAAGCGCTGCCATTGTGCGCAATCTGGACAAGTTGCGCGAACGCATCAAGACACTTGAAGCGGCTGTAGCCGCGGGCACTAACCCGGATAACACAGCGGATAACGCCCCGGACAGTACTTCAGGCAAGCATTAAGACGGTAAAACCGCGGTGAAAACCAGCATCCCACGCGAGACCGTTTGTCAGCTTCTGACAAACGGTCTCGCAGTCAACACCCGCGCTGTGAAGCGCGCGAGCAGAACGACTATGAGCACCGAAAAAATCAATCTAGACATCCACAAGATTCTCACGTTGCTGCCGCATCGGTATCCGATCCTGCTCGTGGACCGTGTACTCGAACTCACGCCGCATCAGAGCATCAAAGCGCTGAAGAACGTGTCGATCAACGAGCCGTATTTCCAGGGTCATTTCCCGACACGGCCCGTGATGCCCGGCGTGCTGATTCTCGAAGCGCTTGCGCAGGCAGCCGCGCTGCTGACGTTCGCCGAGGAAAAGGAACCGCACGATCCTGAAACCACTCTGTATTACTTCGTGGGCATCGACAAGGCGCGCTTCAAGCGCGTAGTCGAACCCGGCGACCAGCTGATCCTGAACGTGAACTTCGAGCGCTACATGCGCGGTATCTGGAAGTTCAGCGCGCGTGCCGAAGTGGACGGCGCGGTGGCAGCGGAAGCCGAACTGATGTGCACCGTGAAAAACACGGCCGCCGACACGAAGACGCCCGGCACGCCATAACAGGCGCGGCAGAGCAGGGCAAACTCAGCAACAGAACACCAAGCGAGGGCGCATGAGCAAGATTCACCCTACCGCGATTATCGAGCCGGGCGCGCAGCTCGACGAATCCGTCGAAGTCGGCCCGTACGCGATCATCGGCCCGCACGTGCAGATTGGCGCGCGCACGACTATCGGCTCGCACAGCGTAATCGAAGGCCATACGGTCCTCGGCAGCGACAACCGCATCGGCCATTACGCATCGGTTGGCGGCCGGCCGCAGGACATGAAGTACAAGGACGAGCCGACCCGGCTTGTGATTGGCGACCGCAACACCATCCGCGAATTCACCACCATTCATACCGGCACGGTGCAGGATACGGGCGTCACCACCATCGGCGACGACAACTGGATCATGGCGTACGTGCATGTGGGCCATGACTGCCAGTTGGGTAATAACGTCATCATGTCGAGCAACGCGCAACTGGCGGGTCACGTGATCATTGGCGACCACGCTATTGTGGGCGGCATGTCGGGCGTGCATCAGTTCGTGCGCATCGGCGCACATTCCATGCTGGGTGGCGCGTCCGCGCTCGTGCAGGACATCCCGCCGTTTGTGATTGCTGCCGGTAACAAGGCTGAACCGCACGGTATCAATGTGGAAGGGCTGCGCCGGCGCGGTTTTTCGGCTGAGGCTATTTCAGCGCTGCGTTCAGCGTATCGCGTGTTGTACAAGAGCGGCGCGACGCTGGAAGAAGCGAAGGTGCAATTGCGCGAACTCGCTTCTGCAGGCGGCGATGGTGATGCGCCTGTGACCGCGCTGGCCGATTTCATCGACGCGTCGCAGCGCGGCATCATCCGTTGACCGAGCGCCCAATGACGCTGGCTCCCGCCCCCCTGCGCGTTGCGATGGTGGCGGGCGAGCCGTCGGGAGATCTGCTCGCGGCTTCCCTGCTCGAGGGCCTGAACCAGCGCCTGCCGGCCGGGACGCAGTTCAACGGGATCGGCGGTCCACGCATGACGGCGGCCGGTTTCGATGCCCACTGGCCGATGGACAAGCTCACGGTGCGCGGGTACGTCGAAGCGCTGAAGCATATTCCCGAGATCCTGGGCATCCGCAACGAACTCAAGCGGCAACTGCTCGCGGAGCCGCCTTCGGTGTTCATTGGCGTGGATGCGCCCGATTTCAATTTTGGCCTGGAACATGCGTTGCGCGACGCTGGTATTCCGACGGTGCATTTCGTGTGTCCGTCGATCTGGGCGTGGCGCGGCGGCCGGATCAAGAAGATCGTCAAAGCCGTTGATCACATGCTGTGCGTGTTCCCGTTCGAACCGGCGCTGATGGAGAAGGCGGGTATTGCGTCCACGTACGTGGGCCATCCGCTCGCCGATGAAATCCCGCTCGTGCCTGACGTAGAAGGCGCGCGCCACGCATTGGGCTTGCCGGAAGGCGGTCCGGTCATCGCGGTGTTGCCAGGCAGCCGGCGTTCGGAGATCGCGCTGATCGGCCCGACGTTTTTCGACGCGATGGAACTCATGCAGCTTCGCGAGCCCGGCGTGCGTTTCGTGATGCCGGCAGCGAATGCCGCGTTGCGCGAGTTGTTGCAGCCGCTGGTCGCCGCGCATCCGAATCTCTCGCTGACTATTACTGAAGGCAAGGCCCAGGTTGCGATGACTGCCGCCGACGCCATTCTGGTCAAGAGCGGCACGGTGACGCTGGAAGCGGCGTTGCTTAAAAAGCCGATGGTCATCTCGTACAAGGTGCCTTGGCTGACGGGCCAGATCATGCAGCGGCAGGGTTATTTGCCGTATGTCGGCTTGCCGAACATCCTTGCCGGGCGGTTTGTCGTGCCGGAAATCCTCCAGCATTTCGCCACGCCCGAAGCGCTCGCCGACGCCACGCTGAAACAGTTGAACGACGATGCGAACCGCGCGACACTGACGGAAATCTTCACGGAAATGCACCACGCGTTGCGTCAGAACACGGCTCAACGTGCTGCGGAGGCCGTGGCGCAGGTGCTGGAAACGAGGAGGCCGCGGTAATGGCGAAGATCGTCGTGAAAGGCGTGGTTCGGCGGGCGGTGCAGCCTGCGTTCGACTTTGATGTCGATACCCCGTCCGACGTCATTTGCGGCGTGGACGAAGCCGGCCGTGGCCCGCTGGCCGGTCCTGTGGTGGCGGCGGCGGTGATCTTCGATCCATCGAAACCCAGGATTCGCGGACTCGACGACTCGAAGGTGCTGAGCGCCAAGAAGCGCGAGGAGTTGTACGAGAAGATCATCGACCGTGCGCTGGCCTATTGCGTGGCCTCGGCAACGGTCGAGGAGATCGACACGATCAACATTCTGCACGCCACCATGCTCGCGATGAAACGCGCGGTGGAAGGGCTGTCGGTCACGCCGACGGTGGCGAAGATCGACGGTAACCGGTGTCCGCAGTTGTCGATGCGTTCGGTGGCCGTTATTGGTGGCGACGCGTTGATTGCGCAAATTTCGGCGGCTTCAATTCTGGCTAAAGTCACGCGCGACCGGATGCTTCTGCAATTGCACGAAGTCCACCCTATTTATGGTTTCAATGCCCACGCCGGTTACGGCACGCCGCAGCACCTGAAGGCGTTGCTTGAACATGGGCCTTGCGAGCATCATCGACGCTCGTTTGCGCCTGTTCGTGAAGCGCACGCGCGCTTAGGTCTGCCGTTGCCGGTTGTTGCTGCGCAGGTGCTGGAAGCGGCTGCGGCGGAACAGGGCATCGACGCTCCTCCGTTCTGAATTCCCCCAGTGAAATCCATTACCTCGCGGGACAACCCGCTCTACAAGCGGTTGAAGGCGCTCGCCGGGTCGACCGCGCAGCAGCGTCGCAGCGGTCATGCGCTGCTCGAAGGGCTGCATCTGGCCAGTGCTTATCTTGATGCAGCGGGGCAGCCTGAGACGTGCGTTGTGACCGAGGGTGCGCTTCAGCACGAGGAAGCGCGGCAGATTGTCGAGCGAATCGATCCCGCGCACGTTTATACGTTACCCGATGCTTTGTTCGGACAGCTATCGAGTGTCGTGCATGGCATAGGGATGGTGTTGCTGGTCGAGAAGCTTGAGCTATCGTTGCCCGAACGCATTGCCGAGACGTGTCTGGTTCTCGATGGTATCCAGGATGCCGGCAATGTCGGATCCATTTTGCGGAGTGCTGCGGCGGCTGGCGTTCAGCACGTGTTTTGCGCGCCGGGGACGGTGTATGCGTGGTCATCGAAGGTGCTGCGCTCGGGTATGGGCGCGCATTTCCTGCTCGGCATTTATGAGGACGTCGAACCGGAGGAGTTGATGTCGCGGCTTGGCTCTGAGGTGCGGGTGACGATCACCGATTCGCACGGAGCAAAAGCGATCTACGATGCCGACTTGTCCGGGCCCGTGGCCTGGGTCATGGGCAATGAGGGCGCGGGCGTTTCGCCGTTCTGGCGCGACCACGCGACGCTTCGAGTGACGATACCCCAGCCGGGCGGCATGGAGTCGCTGAATGTGGCGGCTGCTGCTGCGATTTGCATCTTTGAGCAATGCCGGCAGCAACGCCGATAGTCACGAAAGCCATCGCGCGAGTTCGCAAAAAAAGCCGTTTTCAACCTTGGTTGAAAACGGCTTTCGCATATATGCCTCCGGCGCGAGTGAAACCTAGTAATACGATGGCCGCTCCAGCCGGATCTCCTGCAGGATGGTCGTGGCGATCTCCTCAATCGACTTATGCGTCGACGATAACCACTTGACCCCCTCGCGCTTCATCATCGCTTCGGCTTCGTTGATCTCGTAGCGGCAGTTCTCCAGCGCCGCATATTTACTCCCCGGCCGGCGTTCATTGCGAATCTCCGCCAGCCGCTGCGGATCGATCGACAAGCCGAACATCTTTTCCCGATACGGCAGCAACGGTGTAGGCAATCGGCCGCGCTCGAAGTCTTCCGGAATCAACGGATAGTTCGCTGCCTTAACACCGTACTGCATAGCCAGATAAAGCGACGTTGGCGTCTTGCCGCTGCGCGACACCCCGACCAGAATCACATCGGCGTCGGAGAGATTGCGATTCGACTGGCCATCGTCGTGCGCCAGCGAAAAATTGATCGCCTCGATCCGGTTTTTGTATTCGTCCGTATCCGCGTTCTGGTGGACCCGGCCCATTGCGTGCGTCGACTTGATGTCGAGTTCCAGTTCCAATGGCTCGATAAACGTCTGGAACATGTTCAGCACCAGCGCATTCGACCGCTGCACGATCTCGTTGGACGCGCTGTCCACCAGCGTGGTGAACACAATCGGCCGACGGCCATCGAGGGACACGGCCTCATTGATCTTCGCGATGGTCGCATGCGCCTTCTCGGTCGAATCGACAAACGGCACGCGCACGAGCCGGAATTTCTGGTCGAACTGGGACAGGATCGAGTGCGCGAATGTCTCGGCAGTGATCCCGGTGCCATCGGAAACGATGAATACGGTGGGCGGCATTGGCGTTGAGGGTCGTGAAAATGTCGTGAGTGACGTGAAATGAACTGACGGTGATTATGATGGGTTAATGCAACTCAGGAGCAACTGACAGGACGGTCAACGGATTGGCGCAAAAGGCCAGCAAAAGGTCTTCACGCAAGCGGCGGCAACTGCGGACCGCGAACGGCGTTCAAGCGAATATCTTTAAACTAAGTATCCACTAAAACACCCGATGTGCGCCGTCACACCATCCGCGTGTGAAGAGCCTCATTGCGCAGCGCTTTTATGCCCCGCGATGAAACATTTCCAAGAGTTAGCACGGTAGAATAGCGGCAACCTGTTCGATAAGCAATTGCGGACGATTAATCATCGATTCACGGAAGTTACCGCTCATTGGTGCGTTTTAGAAACAAAACGTAGATTTTATGGGCAGTTTTAACCGATATCGATGTGTTTCGAAGTCGTGTTTTTCAGCACTGCAACGTGGTTTGTCAAGGGCTCACGTTCCGGCGGATACACGATACGCCGCGCCCCAAGCGGTGCGCGGATCGAAACATGCGGCATGTGCTTATCAAACAGGTTATGCAGGTTGCGGTACGCGCTTCCAATGAGCGCCGCCGCTTCGAGCCCACTTGCATGATCGTGAATTCCATCCACCTTAGGGGCTTACATGACTAACGAAGCTAACGTTGCAAAGGACCAGGCGTATGTAGTGCCATTCGAGCAGTTGCGAATGACCGACGTCGACATTGTCGGCGGCAAGAATGCGTCACTCGGCGAGATGATCAGCCAGCTCGCCGAAGCCGGCGTGCAGGTGCCCACCGGTTTTGCGACCACGGCGCAGGCGTTTCGCGACTTCCTGCATCACAACAACCTGACCGACCGCATCGCCAAACGTCTGGAACTCTTCGACGTGGACGACGTGAAAGCCTTGGCCGAAGCCGGCAAGGAGATCCGTCAATGGATCGTCGATGCACCGATGCAACCGCGCCTCGAAGAATTGATACGCAAAGGCTTCGACACGCTGCAAAACGGCTCGCCGGAAGAGCTTTCGTTCGCCGTGCGCTCCTCGGCTACCGCTGAAGACTTGCCGGACGCATCGTTCGCGGGTCAGCAGGAAAGCTATTTGAACGTGGTTGGCATCGATGAAGTGCTTGACCGCATGAAGCACGTGTTCGCGTCGCTGTATAACGACCGAGCTATTTCGTATCGCGTGCACAAGGGCTTTACGCACGCTGAAGTTGCGTTGTCGGCAGGCGTGCAGCGCATGGTTCGCTCGGACGTGGGCGCAGCAGGCGTGATGTTCACGCTCGATACCGAGTCAGGCTTTAAAGACGCCGTGTTCATTACGTCGAGCTACGGCCTGGGCGAAACAGTCGTGCAGGGCGCCGTGAATCCGGACGAGTTCTACGTCTTCAAGACCACGCTCGAACAAGGCAAGTACCCCATCATCCGCCGTTCGATCGGCTCGAAGCTCATCAAGATGGAATTCACGAGCGCTGGCGAAGCCGGCCGCGTGAAGACCGTCGACGTGTCGCACGAGCAGCGCAACCGCTTCTCCATCACTGACGAAGACGTGATCCAGCTCGCGAAGTACGCGGTGATCATCGAAAAGCATTATCAGCGTCCGATGGATATCGAGTGGGGCAAGGACGGCCGCGACGGCAAGATCTTCATTCTCCAGGCACGTCCTGAAACGGTGAAGAGTCAGGCTGCGGGCAAGGCTGAAATGCGCTTCAAGCTGAAAGGCCAGTCGAACGTGCTGGCCACGGGCCGCGCTATCGGCCAGAAAATTGGCGCAGGTCCGGTGCGTGTCATTCACGATCCGTCGGAGATGGATCGTGTGCAGCCCGGCGACGTGCTGGTGGCCGACATGACCGACCCGAACTGGGAGCCGGTGATGAAGCGTGCATCGGCTATTGTCACGAATCGTGGCGGACGCACTTGCCACGCGGCCATCATCGCGCGCGAACTGGGCGTGCCGGCAGTGGTGGGCTGTGGCGACGCCACCGACTTGCTGAAGGAAGGCCAGTTGGTGACGGTGTCGTGCGCGGAAGGCGACGAAGGCAAGATCTACGACGGCCTGCTTGAAACCGAAGTGACCGAAGTCGAGCGTGGCGAACTGCCCGAGATTCCGGTCAAGATCATGATGAACGTCGGCAATCCGCAACTCGCCTTCGACTTCTCGCATCTGCCGAATGCAGGCGTGGGTCTGGCGCGGCTCGAGTTCATCATCAACAACAACATCGGCGTGCATCCGAAGGCGATTCTCGAGTACCCGAACGTTGATGCCGACTTGAAGAAGGCGGTGGAAAGCGTGGCGCGTGGCCATGCATCGCCGCGGGCGTTTTATGTCGACAAGCTGACCGAAGGTATCGCGACGATCGCGGCAGCGTTCTACCCGAAGCCGGTGATCGTGCGTCTGTCCGACTTCAAGTCGAATGAGTACAAGAAGCTGATCGGCGGTTCGCGTTATGAGCCGGACGAAGAGAATCCCATGCTCGGCTTCCGCGGCGCATCGCGTTATATCTCGGAGGACTTCGCCGAAGCCTTCCAGATGGAATGTATCGCGTTGAAGAAGGTGCGCGAAGAGATGGGCCTCGATAACGTCGAGATCATGGTGCCGTTCGTGCGTACGCTGGCACAGGCTGAAAAGGTCGTTGGGCTGCTCGAGAAGTTCGGCCTGAAACGCGGCGTGAACGGTCTGCGGTTGATCATGATGTGCGAGATTCCGTCGAACGCGATTCTCGCTGAAGAGTTCCTGCAGTTCTTCGACGGCTTCTCGATCGGATCGAATGACCTGACGCAACTCACGCTGGGTCTGGACCGCGATTCCGGCATGGAATTGCTTGCAATCGACTTTGACGAGCGCGATCCGGCTGTGCAGTTCATGCTGAAGCGCGCGATTGAAACCTGTCTGCGACTGGGTAAGTACGTGGGCATTTGCGGTCAAGGCCCGTCAGACCATCCGGACCTCGCCGAATGGCTTGCGAAGGAAGGCATTGAGTCGATGTCGCTGAATCCGGACACGATCATCGATACATGGAAGACGCTGGCAAAAGCTTTGAACAAGTAAGCGCAATAGGTCAGCGCAGGAAGCGAAACATGCAGCTGCATCGAAAGAGTGTCAAGCTTTCAAAACAGTAAGCGTGCTATAACACCCCGGACGTTCCGGGGTGTTTTTGTTTGGAGGTAACGCATGGCTGCTAACGGACTTTTCTGGTGGATCGGCGCCGGGGTGCTCGTGTTGCTCGAGTTGATGTCCGGTACGTTTTATCTGTTGATGGTGGCGATTGGTTTTATCGCGGGCGGGATCGCGCATTTTTTGGGCGCGGGACTGGAGATCGAACTGCTCGTGGCCGCGTTGGTCGCGATGATCGCCGTCACTGTATTGCGGCGTTCGAAGCTGGGCCACGTGACCCGACGCGATGCATCGCATGATCCGGGCGTGAACCTGGACATTGGCGAGACGCTGAAGGTGAACGAGTGGCATGAGGGCCGCGCGCGGGCATTGTATCGCGGGGCGGAATGGGACATTGAACTGGCGCCGGGAGAAACCGAAGGCGCACATATGTACAGGATCACGGCGTTTTCCGGTAACACGCTGGTGGTGGCGGCAAAACGCTGAGACGTTGGACCGGAGTTTCAGCTTTCCCAAGCAGGTCGATAAGCAGGTCAATAAGCAGGTCGACAAGCAAGACACGCATAACAAGGAGTAGAAATGGACGTGACTATCATCGGGGCTATTTTGTTGATCATCGTCATCGCGATTGCCGCGCAGACGATCAAGATCGTGCCGCAGCAACACGCATGGGTGCTGGAGCGGCTCGGGCGCTATCACGCGACCCTCACGCCGGGACTGACCATCGTCCTGCCGTTCATCGACCGCGTGGCCTACAAGCACGTGCTGAAGGAAATTCCGCTGGAAGTGCCGAGCCAGGTCTGTATCACGCGTGACAACACGCAGTTGCAGGTGGACGGCGTGCTGTACTTTCAGGTGACGGACGCCATGAAAGCGTCGTATGGATCGAGCAACTTTATCTACGCGATCACGCAGTTGTCGCAGACCACCTTGCGTTCGGTGATCGGCAAGCTTGAACTCGACAAGACCTTCGAGGAACGCGACTACATCAACCACAGCATTGTCACGTCGCTCGACCAGGCAGCGGCGAACTGGGGTGTGAAAGTGCTGCGTTATGAAATCAAGGATCTGACGCCACCGAAGGAAATCCTGCACGCAATGCAGGCGCAAATTACGGCCGAGCGTGAGAAGCGGGCGGTGATTGCTGCGTCCGAAGGTCGCAAGCAGGAGCAGATCAATATTGCGTGGGGCGCACGCGAAGCGGCCATTCATAAGTCCGAAGGAGAGCGTCAGGCGCAGATCAATCAGGCCGAAGGCGAGGCGTCGGCCATTCTGGCGGTGGCTGTAGCGAATGCTCAGGCAATTGAGAAGATCGGTGCAGCGATACAAACAGCCGGCGGCATGGAAGCGG
>NZ_JAQGMM010000464.1 GCF_028292365.1 Caballeronia sp. | reverse complement strand
GGGCAGTATCAGTGCTCGAGCCGCGCTCGAAACGGAGGTCACGCAAAAACGGTTCGAGAATGGATTCGCTTGCGGCCCCGCCAGTCATTGCTTGCATGGTGGTCACTCCCAACCGCTTGCATGGATTAAGTCAGGCATGTTGTTGTCCGTCGCCTGGTGCCAGTAACAGCTTCTGGACACAAGTGTGGCAAGGCACATGCCCGATCACCAGTCAGCCAAACGGCATATGCGCTGTGAAGAAACGGGTTGTGAAGAAACGAAATGCATTTGCCGGCTGCCACATCAAGTCATAGGTCTTCAGGACGAATCGACAGAACGCCTGAATGAGCTCCAAATAGCAAAAAAGCCGCACAGGGCGGCTTCATGCTTGGGTAAGTGGGGCGGGAGAGTCAGTCATGCAGCGTGTTTCACACTTATTGCCAGCGGCGGCGTGGGCGCAGCGCTTACTAGCGGTCCTAATGGTCCCAATGGATCTAACGGACTTGCACGCCGGCGCCTTCTCCTTTTGGCTGTGGCGCTTGTTCGCCGGACGTATCACGGGCACCCCAGCGTTGTGCGAGTACAGCGCACGTCATCAACTGGATCTGGTGAAACAGCATCAACGGCAGGACGACTGCGCCCACCGCATGCGAGGCAAAAATCACCTTCGCCATTGGGATCCCCGAGGCGAGACTCTTTTTCGATCCGCAAAAAATGATCGTGATCTGATCTGCCCGGTTGAAACCCAGTCGCTTGCTGGCGAACGCCGTGATTCCCAGCGCGAGCGCCAGCAGGACCACGTTCACTACGACCAGTCCACCGAGCGTTTGCAGGGAAATGGTGTGCCAGATGCCCTCATTCACCGCTTCGCTGAACGCCACGTACACGACCAGCAGGATCGAGCCTTGATCGACGAAACGCAGGATGCTGCGATTCCTGTCGAGCCATTTGCTGATCAGCGGCCGCAGTAACTGTCCTGCAATGAACGGTACAAGCAGTTGCAGCACGATATTGCCGACAGTGTGCCACGCGGAACCGGCGTGGCCGCTGCCGTCCGTCACCACGAGGCCGACTAGCGCGGGCGTGATGAAAATGCCGAGCAGGCTCGACGCCGAGGCGGCGCAAACCGCCGCCGGCACATTGCCCTTCGCAATGGAGGTGAACGCGATAGACGACTGCACGGTGGACGGCAGCGTGCACAGGAACAGGATTCCCATGTACAGCGCCGGCGTGACGAGCGGTGTGAGCACGGGTTTCAGCGCCAGGCCGAGCAGCGGAAACAGCGCAAACGTGCTGAGCAGTACGACGATGTGCAGACGCCAGTGCGTCATGCCCGACACGATCGCTTCACGGGACAGCTTTGCACCGTGCAGGAAAAACAACAGTCCGACGGCAATGTTGGTCAGCCAGTTAAAGCCGACCGCCGCCGCGCCGCGGCAGGGCAGCAGGCTGGCAAGAATCACCGTGCCGACCAGTGCGAGAGTGAAATTATCGGGGAGAAACTTGGGGCGGGTCATCGGAGATTCGCATGTTCGGGAGAGTGCATGACGACTTCCGGCGATCACATTTTTGCCTTCAAAAGGCGAACGGACACGCACGAAAAGCGTCGCAAACGCTATTTTGAGCGCATACCGATTCAAGATGCAAATTCATTTAAGTGATCTATTAATTCTACAAATGCATGAATCGTCAGTTTTGGGCACCCGGTATAAGCCCGTAGGGTGCTGCCATGGATAATCTGCGACCCACCGGACAGAAGTCGAAATAAGGCCAATTTGATAAGACAGAAGCCTCGCAATCCATCCCAAAAAGAGCCAAAAAACAGTGAAGTAACATGGTGTTACAACCCTCAGGAAGGCCTAACACTTTTTGGCTCGACTCCAGTCGCGCAGCACAATAAATTGAATGACAGACTGGTTGGCAGGCGCGTTGAGAGATGCGGGCCTGATGCTCCGACAATTGACCGGTCGGCGATGCTTGGCGGTATTCACTCTCCGCCAACACGCTCAAACAGAGTTGGACATTGCGCAGTATCGACATGTTGCTCACCCGATTCCGACCTACCGCTCGCTTGATCCTCGCCGCTGCTGCCGGTCTGGTTGCGGCGTCCACATTGTGCGCGTCGCTGGCATACGCCGGCGGGAACGGGAACAACGGCGGGATGTTCAACCGCAACGCCGGGCAGGCTCAGGGGCAATGGAGGGCTGCAAACTCCGCGAACCCCGTGAACCGGCATGCAATGCGAGTGGATGACGTCGAGCGCGGAGCTCAGCCATTCCGTTATCAACGGGTCGCGGCTGGCTCGGGCCTGACGCCGATCAGCGCGGAAGTGCGCGGCGGACCGCGCGCCGACCAGGCTGCTCAATTGCGCACCGGCGGATCGATTCGCGCCGATATCGCCCGTTATAACGAAGAGCGCAGCAGCCCGCGTCCGTCAGGCCGCCAAGGTGATGACCCGCGCTTGCCGGCGAACTCCCCCTATCGGAATTAATATCGGCAAACGACGGAAGTGATCGGCGTACGGCCGGGCGCGTGCGTAATCGCCGAAGTGAATCAAGCGTGCACCGGCGCGCTAGTAGGCGAAACGTGCTGCTGCACTGCCGACCCTCAAGAAATACCGTACCGCTCACCATTTCCTCATAGTCCTCATAGTCCCCACAGTCCCGCATTCCCCGCGAGATCCCTCACACACTTAGTTCGAAAAATTCGAAACGCTGATTCGCCTCGCCGCAACTTTGCTTGCGAGTACAAAACAAAAAACAATTCCCGCGTCTATGGCAAGCGTCGCAATGACGTAATCCCGCCACAGTCTCATCGCCAGAAGCTCGCGTCCATTCCTCTCAAAATTAGCCGCATTAACAATGCGTTCGACGCGCGTTTCTGATCGCATTTTTATTGTTGCCGGAATGCAGATTGCCCGGGTGCACCGTGGCATATAGCATCGCGGGCTATCGCATTGCAGACCGGCCCTTGCCTCCAGCGTCCTTTTCACATCGCGTTACATCCGGCGATAAAAGTTCGTCGCGCGCAATGTATTCAAATCGCTATAGACGGCATAAGGAAAGTTATTTTTGTCCAGAAAAATGATCCGTAAAGATGGTCCCGCTCTAAGCCATCTGCACGCATACCGGACATTTATAAGAACAGTCCGATAAAGCGAGGCAATGCCCCTCGCCGAATCCCGATTTAACGTTAATACGACAGGAGAGTCCATGAAGCCACCCGTGAACCGCGTGCTTAAGGCCGCGGCCAAGGCTACCGTTACTGCCGGCATGTTCGGCTTGCTTGCCGTCAGTTCCGCTCAAGCGCAATCGAGCGTCCAGTTGTACGGACAGGTTGATGAATGGGTGGGCGCCACTAAATTCCCGGGCAGCGCCACGGCGTGGAATGTGGGCGGCGGCGGTATGTCGACGTCGTACTGGGGCATGAAAGGCAGCGAAGATCTTGGTGGCGGTTATAAGGCGATCTTCACGTTGGAAAGCTTCTTCCGGGCGCAGAACGGCAATTACGGCCGCTTCCAGGGCGATACGTTTTTCGCGCGCAATTCGTATGTCGGCATTGAGTCGCCGTACGGTACGTTCACCGCCGGCCGGCTGACCACGCAGTTGTTTGTATCGACGATTCTGTTTAACCCGTTCATCGATTCGTACACGTTCTCGCCGATGGTTTATCACGTGTTCCTCGGTCAGAGCACGTTCCCGACTTACACGACGGACCAGGGTGTTGTCGGGGATTCGGGTTGGGACAATTCCGTTCAATACACCACGCCCGATTTCAGCGGTTTGTCGGGTAGCGCGATGTATAGCTTCGGCAATCAGGCCGGACAAAACGGCGCGAAGAAATACAGCGCGCAATTCCTGTATTTTCATGGCCCGTTTGCGGCGACCGGCGTGTATCAGTACGTGAATTTCAGCTCGACGCCGGGTGACCTGACGTCGTTCGTGGCCGGCTACAAGAGCCAGAGCGTAGGCCAGTTGGGCGCGTCATACGACATGAAGTTCGTCAAGTTCTTCGCGCAGTACATGTACACGCACAACGATATCGACCAGGGTTCGTTCCATGTGAACACGGGCCAGGGCGGCGTGACCATTCCGGTCGGCGTGGGTTCGGTAATGGCGTCGTACGCGTATTCGCGCAGCAACGGCGGACTCGACCAGACGCACAAGAGCTGGGCGCTCGGCTATGACTATCCGCTGTCGAAGCGCACCGACGTCTATGCCGCCTACCTGAACGACAAGTACACGAGCATGTCGAGCGGAGACACCTACGGCGTAGGCATTCGCACGAAGTTCTGAGCGAGCAGAGCGACAGTTAATCGTCAAGCGTTGGTTTTCGGTGAGGCAAAACGCCGCTTCCTATCAACTTAGGGAGCGGCGTGTTCGTTCTCAGCCGTGCAAGCGATCCAAAGCGGTTTGCAGCGTTCCTTTATCGCGCATCACCCGAGATACCCAACCGCGTCTTTGCATCGTCGTATTCGTGTTTGAGCCGGGACACGAGTTCCGCGACCGTCGGCACGTCATCCATCAGCCCGACGCCTTGCCCCGCGCCCCAGATTTCCTTCCACGCTTTGGCTTTGATCGCCGAGTCGCCGAAATTCATTGCTGCTTTATCCGATGCCGGCAGCGCATCCGGATCGAGTCCGGCGTTGAGAATGCTCTGACGAATGTAGTTGCCGTGCACACCAGTGAAGAGGTTCGTATAGATGATGTCGGCAGCCTTCGACCCCACGATCGCACTCTTATAGTCTTCCAGCGCATGCGCTTCGCGCGTGGCAATAAAACGCGTGCCGATATACGCGAAATCCGCGCCCATGGCTTGCGCGGCGAGAATGGAACCGCCGTTGGCAATGGCGCCGGACAACGCGATCGGGCCATCGAAAATACGCCGCACTTCGCCGACCAGCGCGAAGGGTGACGTCATGCCCGCGTGTCCGCCAGCGCCGGCTGCAACCAGGATCAGGCCATCGACGCCCGCTTCCAGCGCCTTCTCCGCGTGCCGCAAGTTGATCACGTCGTGGAGCACGATGCCGCCGTAGCTGTGCACGGCGTCGATCATTTCCTTGACCGGCGCGCGCAGGCTTGTGATGAAGATCGGCACGCGATGCTCCACGCACACTCGCACGTCAGCCTCAAGCCGCGCGTTCGAGTGATGCACGATCTGGTTGACCGCGACCGGACCGACCGGCGCGCCAGGATTCGCCGCCTTATGCGCCTCGATTCCTTCGCCGATCTGCGTGAGCCATTCGTCGAGCAGCTCGGCCGGCCGCGCGTTCAACGCGGGAAACGAGCCGACAATCCCCGCCTTGCATTGCGCGAGCACGAGCTCGGGATAGCTGACGATGAACATGGGTGAAGCGATGACGGGTAGCGCGAGGTGTTGCAGAGCGGCGGGGAGTGCCATGACACGAGTCTCCTGATTGAATGTGAAAGCCGGCGATACGCGCGCGTCCATCTGGCGTGGGGTCGCAACAATTGCGCTGGCGATTGTTGCCGGACTTGGGCGTCGCTTAAACAAAAGCGCCGCACGCGAAGCATGCGAACGACCGTTCGATTATAGGCGAATCTTCCGCTGCGCGATCACCGGGGACATTGGAAGAAGTCTTCAGCTTCTACGAAAGCGCCTGCCTGCAAGCAGTTTAGTTCGCCGAGGACGCCTACAATGCTTTTCCCGTCACGCTGAATAATCACGCCATGTCATTCGAAGATTACGAGCCGTTCACCTTCGATGCCGCGGGCGTCGACATTTTTGGCGTGAAGGGCGGTAACGGGCCGCCGCTTCTGCTGCTTCACGGCCACCCGCAGACACATGAGATCTGGCATCGGTTGGCAGACGTCCTGGCGCAGCATTTCACCGTGATCGCGACGGACTTGCGCGGTTACGGCGCATCGGCGAAACCGCCCAGCGACGCGCAGCACACGCCCTATTCCAAACGCGCAATGGCCGCCGATCAGGTCGCGGTGATGCGGCACTTCGGGTTCGAGCACTTCATGGTCTGCGCGCACGACCGCGGCGCGCGCGTGGCGCATCGGATGGCGCTGGATTTTCCGTCCGCTGTCGACCGCCTGATGCTGCTCGATATAGCGCCAACGCTCGCCATGTACGAGGCCACTGATCGCGCCTTCGCCACTGCCTATTTTCACTGGTTTCTCCTGATCCAGCCCGAGCCGCTGCCGGAATTGCTGATTGGCGCGCATCCTGACGCGTATGTCGAACGCGTGATGGGCAGTCGCCACGCCGGTCTCGCGCCATTTGCGCCGCATGCGATGCAGGCCTACCGCGACGCGCTGCGCCAGCCCGGCGCAGTGCATGCAATGTGTGAGGACTACCGGGCGTCCGCGAGCATCGATCTTGAGCACGACCGGGCGGATATCGAATGTGGCAACCGACTCGCGTGTCCGTTGCAGGTGTTGTGGGGGCAGGAAGGCGTGATCGAACAATGCTTCGAGCCCTTGGTCGAATGGCGTCGAGTCGCGCGCGATGTCAGCGGCCGGGCGTTGCCTTCGGGCCACTATATTCCGGAAGAAGTACCCGATGAATTGCTTGCGGAAATGCTCGCGTTTTTTGAGGCAACCGAGGCCGTATAAGGGCTCAGGGTGCACGCGTCATCAAGCGTTCAGCTGGCTGTTATAAGTCTGTAGGGAAAGCACCGATGCGTCTCAAAAACGAGCGCGCTACGATGCAATCGGCGCTGATCACGTCAACAAAATTCCGCCGCTTGGGCTTGGCCGTTCGACGATAAATCGATAGCTGACAAGCGGCTTTCTTTTGGCTGGTTGGTTGGTGCATTGCTCCCCGTTCACGCCACGCTCACTGTTTCGCCATCCACCTTCAGCACGCCACTCGCTGCCAGTTCATCAAGATACTTGCGCACTAATCCCGGACGGTCGCCGGAGAGCAGGTTAGCGGCGGCGCGCATTGCTCCGGCTTCATCGACGAGTTGCAATAGCGCGCTGACCGGCATCGAACGTAACTCCATCAGCTTGAACACAATCAGCACCTTCAACGCATTCCTCGCATTGCGCACAGGATCGGCACGCAGATAATCGATTCGCGAGAAAGCGATATCCAGCGCCTTGAATACTTCCGTGAACGGCGCGCCGTGGCCGGGGATCACCGCTCGCACGTCCAGCGTGGCGATCAGATCGAGCACCGCGCGGTGTTCCGCGAAGCCGCTTGCGCCTTCCAGTTCAGGAAAGATCACGCCGAAGCCGTTTTCCCACAGCGCGTCGGCGCTGATCAGCAGCCGTTCTTCAGTGCAATACAACATCAGCGAATGCGGATCGTGACCGGGCGCGCCTAGCACCGACCAGTCGAGGCCGCCAAGTTGCAGCCTCGTCCCCGGCGCAATCGTGCCGGTGAAACTGAAGCGTTTACAGGTCTGCCCGGTCGCGCGGAACGTGAGCTTGTCTTGGTCCCATTCACGCACGGCGTCGGCTTCTGTTTGCGGAATCAGCGTCTCGCAGACGAAGTTAGCCTGCAGCAACGCATTGCCGCCGCAATGGTCCGAATGCAAATGCGTGTTCACGATCAGATCGAGCGTACGTTCATTCCCTAGCGCTTGCCGCACGAGCGCTAGCGTCTGCGGTGCGTGAGTGGCGTAGCCGGTATCCACTAGCGCGGTGCGGTCACCGTCTATAAAGAACACGTTATTCGACGATAACCAGCCGCGCTCAAACACTCGCATGGACGCCGGCAACTTGATCATGTGCTTGGCCCCTTCGGCATCACGACGATGGTCGCGCTCGCCTTGACCACGATCTCGCCGTGCTGGTTCAGCGCCTGGCCTTCCAGCTTCACGAGATCGCCGTTCAAGCTCGGTTTCCAGTGCGCTTCGGTAACGTGCCAGCTCATCGCGAGCACGTCGTTCGCTTTGACCGCGCGCACGAGCTTGATGCCGAATTCAAGGCCGAGCGGCTGGGCGTACGTGGAAAAATGCGTGGCGAGCATCGCCATCAAATGCGCCGTGGGTTGCGTGCCCGACGCGATCAACGAACCGAAGCGACTGGCTTCGGCGTAGGCGTCGTCGTGATGCAGCGGGTTAAGGTCGTTCACCAGCGTGGCGAACGACTTGATGGAATCGGGCGGCAAAGCAAGCGAGGCCGTGAAGTGCTCGCCGATGCGCACCACGCGCGGTGCTTTTTTCCGCGCTTGCGCTTGCTTCAGAACGGCCGCCTTTTGCGCGTCATCGAAGGAAGACCAGTTCGCTATTTCATCGATCGTACGAAAACAGCCGTCGCAAAGGCCGGTCGATGGATTCATCCTGCAGACATCGATACACGGCGATGCAACGGCCTCGGTCATCACGCCGTCTCGCGCAACGCGACATCGGCGACCGGCGCACCCGTCAGCGCGACCAGTTCTTGCGGCGTCAGATTGAACACTGCGTGTGGATGACCGGCGGCGGCCCAGAGGCTGTCGAGCGCAAGCAGGTCTTCATCGATCAGCGTCAGCGGCGGCGTGGCATGACCGATCGGGCACACACCGCCGATTGCATAGCCGGTTTTCTCGCGGACGAACTTGGCGTCGGCGCGGGCGAGTTCGCCAACCCGTTCAGCCACTTTCTTCTCGTCAACGCGATTCACGCCGCTGGCAATCACGAGCACCGGCGCGTCGTCTTTCTTGCGGCGAAACAGGATCGATTTGGCGATTTGCGCGACTGAGCAGCCAAGGCCGGCCGCCGCTTCAGCCGATGTCTTGCCGGTTTCGGCGAGCATCACGACCGGACTGGCATGTCCGCGCTCCTGCAGCAGGAGCGCCACGCGGCGAGCGGATTCGGGCAGGGCGTCGAGTGTTTCGTTCATCGTGTATTTATCCAAAAAATAAACCGAGCATCAAACGCAAGGCGCCACGCCGTCGCGCTTCTTCGCGAGCAGAGCGCGCCCCACTCGCGACGCGCTTGGCTTGCCGATCGCCTGCGAAATGAAATCACCGATGTCCACGAGTTGATCGAGATCGACGCCGGTTTGAATACCGAGTCCGTTCAGCAGGAAGATCACGTCCTCGGTCGCGACGTTGCCGGTCGCGCCTTTCGCATACGGACAACCACCGAGTCCCGCCACGGAGGCGTGGAAAATCTCGATGCCTTCCTGCAGCGACGCATAGATATTCGCGACCGCTTGCCCGTAGGTATCGTGGAAATGGCCGGAGAGACGTTCGCGTGGGAATACCTTCGATACCGCCGCCATCACCTCGCGCGTGCGGCCCGCGGTGCCCACGCCGATGGTGTCTGCAATATCGATTTCATCGCAGCCGAGCGCCTTCATGCGCTGCACGACATCGACGACGGCATCGACCGGCACGTCGCCTTGGTACGGGCAGCCCAGCGCGCATGAAATGCTGCCGCGCACGCGCAAGCCCGCTTCTTTCGCGGCTTTCGCAACGGGTTCGAAACGCGCAATGCTTTCCGCAATGCTGCAGTTGATGTTCTTCTGCGAGAACGCTTCGCTCGCCGCACCGAAGATGACGATCTCATCGACTTTCGCTTCCAGCGCCGCTTCGAAGCCGCGCAGGTTCGGCGTGAGCGCTGAGTAAATCGTGCCCGTACGCCGCTCGATACCGGCCATCACCGCCGCGCCGTCGGCCATTTGCGGTACCCATTTCGGCGATACAAACGACGCCGATTCGACGTTCTGCAGACCCGCGTTCGCGAGCCGGTTCACCAGCTCGACCTTCACGTCGGTCGCGACGAATTCCTTCTCGTTCTGCAGGCCGTCGCGCGGTCCCACTTCAACGATTTTTACTTTGGCCGGTAGCATGCCTGTCTCCTTTTAATACCTTGATAGCCGCTTAATAGCCGCCTTAATAGCCGCGGCTCACATCGACTATGCCGGATATCGGCTCGCCGCGCGTAAGCGCCATGATCTTGTTCGCGACCTGCTCAATGCTCTCTTCGCGCAGCGTTTCGGCCGAGATATGCGGCGTGATCGTGAGGCGCGGCGTGGTCCAGAACGGATGATTGTCCGGTAGCGGTTCGGTGTGGAATACATCGAGTGTCGCGGCGGCAATCTGGCCGGTTTGCATGGCGTGAAGCAAATCATCGTCGACAAGATGCCCGCCACGCGCCAGATTGACCAGATACGCGCCCGGCGCGAGCCGTTCGAACGTGCGCCGGTTCAGGATGCCTTCGGTATCCGGCGTATGCGGCAGCAGGTTGATGAGCACCCTCGCGCCGTCGAGGAAGGCGTCGAACTGTTCGTTGCCGGCGAAAGTCTTGACGCCTTCAATATCCCGTTTGGTACGGCTGTATCCTCGCACCGGCATGCCGAACGCCGTCAGTGCCTGCGCTACTTGCGCGCCAAGAACGCCCAGGCCCAGCACGCCGACCGCGAAGTCCTTGAGTGCATACGGCGGTAGTTTTTGCCAGCGATGTTCGCGCTGGAGCGCATCGTATTCGTCCAGGCGGCGCAGGTAGCGCAGCACCGCGTGAGTCGCGTATTCGACCATCTGGTGGCCCATGCCGCTATCTTCCAGCCGCACGAGCAGCGCGTTGGGCGGCAGCGTGCCGGGTTGCTTTCGTTCGATCTCAAGGATCGCATCGACACCCGCGCCCAGATTGAACACGGCCTTCAGATCCGGCCGGTTCGCGAACAACGCCGGCGGCGCGCGCCAGACGACTGCGTAGTCGGCGGGGGCGTTGTCGCCGGGTTGCCACAGGCGTACATCGGCATCGGGAAGCGCGCGGGCGAGATCGTCGAGCCAGAGCGAGGCCTCGGCCTGGTGTTCGTAGAGAATGATGTTCATCGAAGGTTCGTGTTTGTTTGCGGGGAAGGGCAGGCGGACTGAGCGTTGAATTGTGTCCGAAATTAAGCCTATTTTACGGTTTCGCCGCGGTTTCGCTGATTGGCACGCGTAACGCCGGGGACTACAGCACTTATTTCGCCTGATCGCTGCCCGATCGCCGCCCTCGCCTCCGATAACCAAATGAGGAAAACTTGGTTCGCGCGGATGCGCTTACACAGCAGAATTGTTCCTCACCAATGCTGGCTACGAGCTGGCAGCGAGGTTCACATGAGTTCATGCAGTACATCCGCCTGGCCGCCACGGCTCGTTACCGTACCGGGTTTGCACGGCAGCGAGGGCGCGCACTGGCAAACGTGGCTGGAGCGGCAATTGCCGAAATCACGACGCGTCGAGCAGGACGACTGGGACGCGCCTCAACTCGACGCGTGGGCGCAATCCGTTGCGGATACGGTGGCGAGCGTTCGCGGTCCCGTGATTCTTGCCGCGCATAGTTTCGGTTGCCTCGCGGCCGCACACGCGATCGCACAAGGGCTGACGGGCGACACCGTGGCCGGTGTGCTGTTTGTCGCGCCCGCCAGCCCGGACAAGTTCAAGTTCGCCGGCGCATTCGAACCGCGTCGCCTCGGCGTGCCGTCGGTGCTGATTGCCAGCATGACCGACCCGTGGATGCCCTTCGACCAGGCGATGCGCCTCGCGAGCCAGTTCGGCAGCGCGTTCGTGAATCTCGGCGATTCCGGGCACATCAACACGGCGGCGGGTTTTGGTCCGTGGCCGCGTGCAAAATATTTCGTCGATACCTTGATTCATTGCGCAGCCCCGGCTCGTTTTGCGGAGCAGCCCGATGAGTTTGACCGCTTCGAGCAGTTCGAACAGGCAGCGTATGGATGAGTTGTCCGATGCATTACAACCCCGGCTTTTCGATAGAATCGCCGCTTCATAGCGGTTTTCACTATTCGAATAATCGGGGGATGTATGGCGGGTTTGAAGCATTGGGCAGCAATCGCGGCGCTGGGATTCGCTACGTTCACACCGTTCGCTCACGCGGAGACGGCGTTGCTCAACGTCTCGTATGACGTCACGCGCGAGTTGTACAAGGACATCGATACCGCATTTATTGCCGACTATAAGCAGAAGACCGGCGAGACGCTTTCCGTGCGCCAGTCGCATGGGGCGTCGAGTGCGCAGGCTTTGTCGGTGATGCAGGGGCTGCAGGCTGACGTGGTCACGATGAATCAGCCGAACGACATCGACTTGCTGGTCGAGCGCGGCGGTCTTGTGCCGGCCAACTGGCGCACGCTTCTGCCGAATAACGCGGTGCCGTACACAACCACCATGGTGTTCCTCGTGCGCAAGGGCAACCCGAAGAACATCAAGGACTGGAGCGATCTCGCGCGTCCTGGCGTGCAGGTCGTGATCGCGAATCCGAAGACGTCGGGCAACGGACGTTATGCGTATCTGGCGGCGTGGGGTTACAAGAAGCAGCAAGGCGCAACCGATGAACAGACTCAAGCGTTCGAGAAAGCAATCTTCAAGAACGTGCCGGTGCTGGATACGGGCGGCCGAGGTGCTACGACAACCTTCACGCAACGCGGTATTGGCGACGTGCTGGTGACGTTTGAAAACGAAGTCGCGTTGATGAACGAGGGCGCGAGCGGCAAGGATTTCGACGCGGTGTATCCGTCGGTGAGTTTGTTAGCTGAGCCGCCGGTCGCGGTGGTTGCCAAGGTCGTGGACAAGCGCGGGACGCGCAAGGAAGCGCAGGCGTACCTGGACTATCTGTGGACGCCGGCGGCGCAGGAAATCATCGCGCAGCATCATTTGCGGCCGCGTAATCCCGAGGTGCTGGCGAAGCACGCAAGCGAATTCAAGCCGATCAAGACGTTCACGGTGGAGCAGGTTTTCGGCAACTGGCAGAAAGCCCAGCAAACCCATTTCTCCGATGGCGGCACGTTCGATCAGGTGATTGTGGATAAGAATTGAGGGAGAGGCAATTTACTGCCCCTTAAGTTCTTTTGGCCCGCTTAGTAGGCACTTTTCTGCCTCTTATAGCGAATCAGGTAGGCAAACAAAAAATTCCCCGAAATCTGATTGATCCCGGGGAATTTTGCACATCAACTGCGCTTCGCCTGATCCTTCACCGGCCGGGTCAGTGAATCAAACCGCTTGCCGATCACTGCACCTGTGCATGCCCGCACTTCACCTCACACGCTTGCGCCGCCTCCATCTGCTGCGACGCTTGCGCTTGCATCCCCAAACGCTCCAGCAATTTCCGGTCGGCTTCAGCTTGCGGGTTACTCGTCGTCAGCAACTGGTCGCCGTAGAAAATCGAGTTCGCGCCCGCGAGAAAACACAGCGCCTGCAGCGCTTCATCCATCTGCTCGCGTCCCGCCGATAAGCGCACCATTGCCTTCGGCATCGTGATGCGCGCAACCGCGATCGTACGCACGAATTCGAATGGATCGAGCGGCGCGGTGCCCGTCAGCGGCGTGCCTTCCACCTGCACCAGATTGTTGATAGGCACCGATTCCGGATAGGGCTCCATGTTCGCCAGTTGCGTGATCAGCCCAGCACGTTCACGCCGCGACTCACCCATACCCACAATCCCGCCGCAGCACACGTTGATCCCGGCATCGCGGACGTGTTCGAGCGTATCCAGACGATCCTGATACGTACGTGTCGAGATGATCTGGCCGTAGAACTCCGGCGATGTATCGAGGTTATGGTTGTAGTAATCCAGCCCGGCATCGCGCAGACGCTCGGCCTGATGCCCTTCCAGCATGCCAAGCGTCACGCAGGTTTCGAGACCCATTGCTTTCACGCCGCGAATCATGTCGGCGATCGGTTCCAGATGCTGGTCCTTTGGATTGCGCCACGCCGCGCCCATGCAGAAACGCGTCGCGCCGTTCGCCTTGGCGATCTCGGCGGCCTTCAGGACTTCATCGACGGCCATCAGTTTTTCGGCCTTCAACCCCGTATCGTGATGCGACGACTGCGGGCAATACGCGCAATCTTCCGGGCAACCGCCGGTCTTGATCGACAGCAGCGTGGAGAGCTGAACCGTGTTGGCATCGAAGTGTTCACGATGCACGCCCTGGGCACGAAACAGCAAGTCGTTGAACGGCAGGTCGTAGAGCGCGACGATATCCGCCACGCGCCAGCGAGCCAGCGATTGCGGAGCTGAAGGTTGAGCAGCGGGTTGAGTCGTCTTGTCGGTGGATTGCACTTGCGTCATGTGAGGATCCTTTTCGTATTGCAGATAACGATAAACGATAAATTACTGGCCCGCGCCGGCTGAACGAAGCGTGTCCAGCAGCAGGGAGGTATCTATATAAGTCGTCGCCGCGCGAGCATCCGGCGGCGTGAGGCGAGGAATCGTGCCGAGCAGCGGCGCGTTGTATTGACTGTCCAGCCGCAGCCGGATTGCTTCGATATTTTCAGCAGGAAAGAGCATGGCGGGATCGATCTGGTTAGCGACCCAGCCCACCAGATGCAACCCGCGCGCCGCGATAGCCTCAGCGCTCAGCAACGCGTGGCTGATACAGCCGAGCCGCATGCCGACCACGAGCACGACTGGCAGGTTCAACGCGAACGCGAGGTCGGCGGTATCGTGGACATCGGTGAGCGGGACGCGGAATCCGCCCACGCCTTCCACCACCACCACATCCGCTTGCTGCACGGCGAACTGATGCGCTTCCACGATCCGCGCAATATCCAGCGACACGTTCTCGCGCGCCGCCGCGATATGCGGTGCGGCGGCTTCTTTAAGCATGAACGGCGTGCGTATCGATGGTGGCAACGCGACGTTCGCGGCGGCATCGAGTTGATCGGCGTCTTCGTTGTGCCACTCGCCGTCGCGTTCGAACGCGCCTGCCGCGATGGGTTTCATCGCGGCCGCGCGCAGGCCGAGTGCGGCAAAGCCATGCAGCAACGCAGCCGATACGAGCGTCTTGCCGATCTCGGTATCGGTGCCGGTGACAAAGAGCGAGAGTGGTGCGGTCATGATCGATTGCTCAGGGTGTTCAGTGCATCGTCGAGCTTGGCGAGGTCGTCGAGGCTATGCGCGGCTGAAAGCGAAATGCGCAGGCGCGATGTGCCAACGGGAACGGTCGGCGGCCGGATCGCTGGCACCCACATGCGGTATTCATCGAGCTCGGCAGCCAGCTTCAGCGCCTCTTCATTGCCGCCGATAATCAACGGTTGAACGGCTGTATGCGAATCCACGGGCGACCATCGCGTGCGTTTTAGTATGGCGCGCGTGCGCTCGATTAGCGTAGCCAGATGTGCGCGCCGTTGATCGCCTTCCTGCCCGCCGATAATCTTCAAACTCACCGATACCGCATGGGCCACGGCCGGCACCGATGCCGTCGTAAAGATGTACGGCCGCGCGCGTTGCACGAACCATTCGATCACCGTCTCATGCGCGATCACGAATGCGCCGGACACGCCCGCTGCCTTGCCCAACGTGCCAACGTACACCAGATGTGGCGAGCGCAACGCAGCCTCAGCCAGCGCACCTCGGCCTTGCGGACCGAGCACGCCGAAACCGTGCGCATCGTCTACCACCAGCCACGCGCCGTGACGCTCCGCCAGCTCGAGCAGCCGCGCGAGCGGGGCAATATCGCCGTCCATGCTGAAGACCGAATCCGTCACGATGATCCTCGCGCCGCCCTCGCTCGCCGATGCCTCGAGCATGGCGCCGAGCGCTTCGGCGTCGGCATGAGGATAGATGCGAATTTCCGCACGCGACAGACGCGCGCCATCGATCAGCGATGCATGGTTCAACGCGTCGCAGAACATCAGTGTGTCGCGGCCGCCTGACGTGCCCAAGGCGCCGAGCGTTGTCAGCGTCGCGAGATTCGCCATGTAACCGGTGCTGAAGTACAGCGCGCGCGCCTGGTCGACGAAACCGCCGGAGAACGCCGCGAGGTCGTCTTCAAGCTTCGCATGCGCGCGCGAATGGCCGCCGAGCAGATGCGATCCGCCGCTGCCCGCGCCGTATTTTCGTGCGCCTTCCGCCAGTGCTTCGCGCAAGATTTCGTGCGCTGCGAGACCGAGATAATCGTTGCTCGCAAAGCCAATGATCTCGCGTCCGTCCACCGTCATGTGCGCGGCGCAGGCACTGTCCGCGACGCGACGGCGACGACGCAAACCGTTGCGCTCGATATCGGCAAGACCTTGCTTCAGGGTGTTGAAAAGAGCAGGCGATGTAATGCTCATGCAGCCTCCGATAACGTGGTGTCGAAGACAGTACGCGTGCGTTCGGCGAGCAGCGTGAGCTCGTCGTCGCTGAGGATGTACGGCGGCATCAGATAGACGGTTTTGCCTATCGGTCGCAACAATAGCTCGTGTTTCAAGGCATTTTCGAAGAAACGCCGCGAGAACGAGCGTGCTTGAACGGGGTCTTCAATGATCGCATCGAAGGCGAATATCGTGCCGCGTTCGCGCAGATTGCTGACGTGTGGATGATCTTGAAGCGGGCTAAGCGCTGCGCGCAACACGGATGATTTGCGGTGGTTCTCTTCAAGCACATTCGCGTTGTCGAACAGGTCAAGCGTTGCCAGGGCGGCGCGGCAGGCGAGCGGATTGCCCGTGTACGAATGCGAGTGAAGGAAACCGCGCGTCATGTCGTCGTCGTAGAAGGCGGCGTAGATTTCATCGCGTGTCAGCACGATGGACAACGGCAGATACCCGCCGCTGATTCCCTTCGACAAACACAAAAAATCAGGCCAGATCGCAGCCTGTTCGCACGCGAAGAACGTACCGCTGCGACCACAGCCGACTGCGATTTCATCGGCGATGAGATGCACGCCGTAGTCATCGCACAAAGCACGCAAGCCCTTCAAATACGAAGGATCGTGCATCGCCATTCCAGCCGCGCATTGAACAAGCGGTTCCACGATCACGGCTGCAAGCTGCGAGGCTTTGGCGTCGAACAGCGTTTTCATATCGGCGAGCGCGCGTTGCGCGACATCGCGCGCCGTCTCTCCTTCGCGGGCTTGTCGAGCATCCGGCGATGTCACCACATGCGCATGTCGAATCAGCGGATCGTAGGCGTCCTTGAACAACGCGACGTCGGTCACACCGAGCGCGCCGATGGTTTCACCGTGGTAGCTGTTCGCGAGGCAGACGAACTCGCGCTTCTCGGCGTGGCCGCTGTTGCGCCAGAAGTGGAAGCTCATCTTCAACGCGATTTCGACTGCTGATGCGCCGTCAGAAGCGAAGAACGCATGGCCTAGCGTGTGCTTCGTCAGCGCGTTCAGACGCTCGGCGAGCAGAACGGCGGGCTCGTGCGTGCAACCGGCGAGCATCGCGTGTTCGAGTGTGTCGAGTTGATCCTTCAGTGCAGCATTGATGTGAGGATTCGCGTGGCCGAAGAGGTTGACCCACCATGAACTGATGGCGTCGAGATAGCGATGACCGTCGTGGTCGTAGAGCCAGGCGCCCTTGCCGCGAGCGATGGGCACGAGCGGAGTGCGCTCGTGATGTTTCATTTGCGTACATGGATGCCATACGGCGCGTAGCGAGCGTGCAACCCAGTCATCGGGTGCAGGCTTTGGCTGATTGTTCAGGTTCAAAACGACTCCAGGGGGAGCGGCCAGTCATGCGCGTGGGCGAACTCAGGCGACGCTCCCGAATACATTCAGGCGAGCCACGACGGCTTGCTCTTTTCCAGAAAACTGCGCACGCCTTCGCGCCCTTCGTCCGAGGCTCGAATTTGCGCGATACGGTCGGCGGTATCCGAGATCAGTGTTTCATCGATTGGCTTGTCGGCCAGATCGACCACGAGTTGCTTGCATTCGCGCACTGCGTTCGGGCTATTGGCAACGATCGCGGCTGCGACTGCATCGACGGTGGCACCCAACGCATCCGCTGCGACGACCTGATGCACGAGACCGATGCGCAATGCTTCGGCGGCATCGAAACGTTCGGCGGTCACGAAGTATCGGTGCGATGCACGCGCGCCGATTGCCCGGATTACATAGGGCGCGATGGTGGCGGGCATCAGCCCGAGCTTCGCCTCTGACAAGCAGAAGTGCGCTGATTCCGCGCAGATTGCGATGTCGGCGACGGCGACCAAGCCCATGCCTCCTGCGTACGCATCGCCTTGGACCTGCGCGATCACGGGTTTGTTGCAGGCGTAAATGGTGTTGAGCATGGTGGCGAGGCCGAGCGCATCGGCGCGATTTTCTGCGTCCGAGTACGCTGCCATGCGTTTCATCCAGTTGAGGTCGGCGCCGGCGCAGAATGCGGGGCCATTTGCGGCGAGGATGATGACGCGGATGGCGTCGTCGTCGGCGAGCGCGCGGAAAGCGGCGGTCAATTCGACGATGGTGGCGTCGTCGAAGGCGTTGCGGACGTCGGGGCGATCGAGCGTGACGCGTGCTACGTAGCCGTCGACGGTGACTTTCAGGCGCTGCAGGTTCATTGCATCGGTCATGGGGTTTCTCGATGTGCGCGACTTGGTGTTTCGCTGAGCACCAATTATCTCTAAATTCGTCGCGGGATTCGATTTTGGGAGGCCAAGGGACCTCCGGTAGGCATAGGGCGCGCTGGGCGATTGCGTGGCGATCGGGCTAACTTCGCTTATCGTGGAGGGTCTTGGTCGCGTTCAGGGGTTATTTTCGCACCGGCGCTCGACGAGAGGTTTTTCGTTTGCATCAACGCAGGCGGAGTTCGTGGCGCCGCTGTACCGCGGAAACTATTTGGTGATTGGTTTTACGCGGATAGCGCGGGATGAACCTTGAGCAGGTTCAGTCACTGGTGGCGAAGCGTGTGGGTATCGGTGTTCGGAGAAGGAGGGTTTCACACATCCGTGGCTCTGGCGAGCACCGTGCTTTTGGGGCACCTATGAATAGAAACTGCACGCTGTGGACACTTAGG
>NZ_JAQGMM010000392.1 GCF_028292365.1 Caballeronia sp. | reverse complement strand
GAAAATATTTCGGAACATCTGCTCGAAAGCGGCTTGGGAGAAGCGCCGCTCTTGCTGCCTGAATTGTCGTCGGTGAGCACGATTCTTCCCCGGCGAGTGTTTCGCGTTCACCGGCAGTGCCGCATCCACTGACGGGGCGCTCTGGCAGACAAGCCTGATCCCGACCCCAAGCCATCTACGCATCATCCCCACGCTTTGAGCGCGTCTTGCGCACGGCTTTATCGTCTACTATGATGGACGGTATGACATCATCAATAGACGATACCGGACCTCGCATCGCTCGCCGTATTCGGCTTGAACGAAGTGCGCGCGGATGGTCGCTCGCGGACTTGGCCGAATCCTCCGGAGTCGCCAAGGCGACGATCAGCAAGATTGAGCGCGAGGAAATCAGCCCCACCGCGGTCACGCTGGTGCGACTGGCCGCGGCCTTCGACTTGACGCTTGCAGGCCTTTTGGTGAGAGCGGAAGGCAATGGAGACCGCTTGTCGCGGGCGGCCGATCAACCGCTCTGGCGCGATCCCAAGACCGGTTATCTCCGTAAGCAGGTATTCAACAACCCGGATCATCCGGTGGAGATCGTTCAGGTCGATCTGCCGGCAGGGCGACAGGTAGTGTTACCGCCATCGTCTTATGCCCATATCCGCCAGGTTGTGTGGGTGTTGGTGGGCGATCTCGTGATCGTGGAAGGCGGTGAGCAGTACGCTCTGAGCGCCGGCGATTGCCTGGGATTTGGTCCGCCTTCGGAGGTAACCCTGGCTAACGAAACCGCCTCGACCTGTACCTACCTCGTTGTTCTCGCCCGGACTTAGTGGCCGTCATGTCAAACATTGAAATCAGCGAATTACGCGCTTCGTCGGCGATGAACGAGATGCTCAGCGGGCTCTTGATCGAGACTGTTGCAAACGGCGGTTCGGTCAGCTTCATGCATCCGCTGCTGCCCGAAGCGGCGGATGCGTTCTGGGCCAATGCGCTGGCTGCCGCAACTCGCGGCGAACGAGTGGTTCTGGGTGCATGGGACAGTAAGCGACTGGTCGGAACTGTCACCCTGTTGCTCGACTGTCCGCCTAACCAGCCGCATCGGGCAGAAATTGCCAAATTGATGACTTGTCTTAGCCACCGCGAGCGGGGTGTGGCGTTGTCGCTGATGCAGGCGGCAGAAAATCTGGCCGTGAAGCGCGGACGTACGCTGCTGGTTCTCGATACGGCAACCGATGGCGGAGCGTCGACGCTCTACGAACGTCTCGGATTTACTCTTGCGGGAGAGATTCCTGACTATGCACTTAAGCCGCGTGGAGGGCTGACCGGTACCAAGATTTACTGGAAGCGAATTGGCGCCCGGATCCCGATCTCGCTTGGCGATTAACGGAACTGTGTCGATGTTATACGCAGTCGGCGTCAGCGTTGCCGCCATAAAAACTTGAGGGCAGCAAGTCGCGGCTTGCAGCGGCTTATCCAAATAGCGCTGGACGCGAGTAGCACCGCGTTATCAACGCTTGGCGACACTTAGGTGAGGTTATTCGGGAGCGTTGCGCATCGGGTAGATGAGGGTCGCGAAAGACACGAGGACGGTTGCCATAAAGCGTCGAAGCCAGCAAGAGTGAGTGCTGGCTTCGTCTCAGACTTGGGCCAGGAAAGCTGTACGTTGATCAGTACAGCATACGGAGCCAACGCCCTTAAATTTCAGCCCTGAAGCTTGCCGATTTCAAACTGGAAATTGGCAACACCATCGACACCACCAGCGACTTTATCGCCCGGCTTCAACGTCCCGACGCCCGCGGGCGTGCCGGTAAAAATCAGATCACCCGGCTTGATGACAACCGCTTGCGACACCTGACTGATGATGTCTGCAACCGGCCAGATCATATCTCCGAGATCACCCGCTTGCCGTGTCTCGCCATTGACCGTCAACCAAATGCGACCGCTGCCCGGATGACCGATTTCCGATGCAGGACGGATAGCTGTGACGGGCGCAGATTCGTCGAAACCCTTGGCCCAGTCCCACGGCCGGCTCATCTTCTTTGCGATCGCTTGCAGGTCGCGCCGCGTGAGGTCAACGCCAACGCTGTAGCCGAAGATGTAGGACAGCGCATCTTTCGGCGCGATTTCTCGACCCTCTTTTCCGATGGCAATCACCATCTCTATCTCGTGGTGCAGGTCCTCGGTGAGCATCGGGTACGCAAGTGTTCCCGTTGCAGGCACGACGGCGTCGGCGGGCTTCGTAAAGAAGAACGGTGGTTCGCGGTCAGGATTGGCTCCCATCTCGCGCGCATGATCGGCGTAATTGCGTCCTACGCAAAAGACGCGGCGTACCGCGAAGGCGGCACTCGATCCGGTGACGGGCACAACGACAGTCTGAGGGGCGGGGAAAACGTATTCGGTCATATTGGTGAACTCGAAGGTGGAGGTTGTCTGGCGCGGATCATCGCGACGCCTACAGACAATATGCTTCGGCCCACCTCTCGTGCAGGACAAATCCGCCCTACGCCTTGGATTAAATTGCCCTATTCCGGGCCGCGCCAGCGAAAGGGCGCCTAGGAGTCTATAGCTCGAATTGCGACGCCCGGTATTCCGTAGGCGATGTTCCCACGGCTTGCCGGAAGCGTCGGGTGAAATAGGCTTCGTCGCGAAAGCCGACCACGAACGCGATGTCCTTGACGCGGCGGGTATCGTCTGCAAGCAATGCTTTTGCCCAGCTGATTCTTTGATCCGTTACCCATTGCACAAACGTCCTGCCGGTTTCTTTCTTCATCAGCCGGGCGACATAACCGGGAGTCAACGCCGCTGCGTGTGCGGCCGACCCTAGCGAAAGCGTGTCGTCTTCCAGGTGCTCCAGCACGTGACGCATCACTTTGCTGATGGAGTCGCGTCGGTTTACTGCGCGTTCATTAAGCGCCGCCAGTTGCATAAGCGGGTCTGCATATCTTGCGCAAACGAGTCCGATCAATTGCAGGAGGTAACCGCGAAGCCGGCTGGTCGCACCGAACCCGCGCGCACTATCTATCTCCATCATGAGGTGAACGATGCGTTCGACTTCGACGAGATCGGACTCCGTCAGCTTGAAATCGGTTTCGTCTTGAAAGCGAAAGGGCGCTAGCTCCGGAAACCGGATGACGGGAACACTGCCGAGGTCGATCCGGCCATCGACTGCATCGACATCAAGGCCAAGGAAGTCCAGCGCGAAATTGATCACGATGAAGCGGGAGTGTTCAGGGTGGGGAATCATGTGCACCCGGTGCGGCGCGATGAACGCTATTGAGCCCGTTGGGAAGGGACGCGTTACATTGCCGATCTGCTGCTTCGTGTCGCCACCCAGATTGATCTGGATCTGGAAGTAGTCGTGCTTGTGCGGTTCCGTGATCGCCGAGCGCAAGGTCTGGTCGCGAATATAGAAGTCGAGGCGATCACTGCGCTCGGGCATTGCATAGGTTCGGGACGACCGTCTGGCGATTGCGCTCATTGGCACGAACTCCTGCATGGGTTCCGCATAAATGCTGGTGTTTTCAACAGTTCATGGCCTGAGAGGGGAGTGTCGCCGCTCGTCAAGCGGTTGCACGAAGCGGCATAACTTGCTGCTGCTCGCAGTTCGTGACGGAACCCCACAATGGTGGGTAAGCAATACACGTTGGCCATCGTAAGGAAAATAATGTTGTCTGGCCTAAGAAACCAGCGTCAAGCATACCGCTTCGCCCGAAGCGTTGCTTTTGCCACCAGATAACGTGATCGAAAGAGCGCGCAAGCCCAAAGGCCCCATGGGCAGTAGGGTAGAAAATACGAATGCCCGGCAAGCGGTAACATCATCGTGACGTTTGAAGCTTGGGCGTCAATCCGTCCGGCATGATCGAGCGCGACGAAATTGCGAATGTTACCCGGACACCACCTGCTGGGCGTATGCATGGCCCACGTCACTGACACATAAGCGTTCTATGACCTCTGTTCTTCTACTCGAAAATATCCACGACACGGCTGTCGCGCGTTTCAGCGAAGCGAAACTCGAGGTTGAGCGCCGCGCGGGCGCGCTCGCCGGTACGAATTTAACGAGTGCACTTCAGGCACATAACCTGGTCGGGATTCGTTCGGCAACGCATCTCAGGCGCGAGGAAATCGATGCCGCGCGTCATCTGCTCGCAATCGGCTGTTTCTGCATTGGAACGTCCCAGGTCGATTTAAACGCGGCCGCGAACGCAGGAATCCCTGTTTTCAACGCGCCATTTTCGAACACACGCTCGGTCGCGGAACTGGTGATCGCCGAAGCTATCCTGCTGCTGCGCCGCGTGCCCGAGAAGAGCGTGCTGGCGCATGCCGGAACGTGGGCCAAAGGGGCAAGCGGATCGTTCGAGACGCGCGGCAAGACCATTGCAATAGTCGGGTATGGAAACATCGGCTCGCAGGTCGGCGTGCTTGCCGAAGCCATGGGAATGCGCGTGGTGTACTACGACGTGCAGGCGCGGCTCTCGCTGGGTTCTGCGCGTGCGGCGCAATCGCTCGCCGACGCGGTTGCCCATGCCGACGTGGTGACGCTCCACGTGCCTGCAACGGCCCAGACGAGCCGCATGATCGACGCGGCAACGCTGGCGTGTTTCAAAGCCGGTGCGATCCTGATCAATGCATCGCGCGGTTCGGTGGTCGATATCGATGCCCTCGCAGAAGCACTGCAGGCGAAGCGGCTGGGTGGTGCTGCCATCGACGTCTTCCCGGAGGAGCCCAAGACCAATGCGGATATTTTCAAGAGCGTGCTTCAGCATTTGCCTAACGTGATCCTGACACCGCATGTGGGCGGCAGCACGGAGGAAGCGCAGGAGAACATCGGGACCGAAGTCGCGACGAAACTCATTTCGTTTTTAACGACCGGCGACACAGTGGGATCGGTCAATTTTCCGCATGTCAATCCGGGACCGCTGGACGCGCCCGCGCGTCTGCTCAATGTCCACGGCAATGCGCCCGGTGCGCTCGCGACGCTTAACACCCGGTTGGCCGGTGAGGGCGCTAACATTGTCGCTCAGCACCTGCAGACGCAGGGCGAGACCGGCTATGTAGTAACGGACCTCGATAGGACCCCATCCAGCGAGTTGATACAGGCTCTGGCCCGCGAACCGGGCTTTATCCGAACACGCCTGCTGGTTAAATAGTCCGGCGTCATGCGAGGGACTGCGCGACTAATAGAAGCCGGTCCCTGGCCAGTGCCAGATCAACGCAAGATCAGCTCAGTGAAGTTGAGAATGATTACGCTATTTGCCGATAAGCGTCGGGATGCTTAGCTTATTGCGCAGGGTTGCATGGCGCGATAGGTGACACATGCGGCCTCAAATCAGATTTGAGGCGTGACGCCTACCAACGCCAAGCGCATTGATTCCACGCATCACCCTGTCTATTCCACTTCATGCACCACCCTCGGGCGTCGGCCAATATTCTTACCAGAATGGCGGATATGACATGCGGTCGCGTTCTAGGATAGTAGAGCGTTAGCACTCTCACGCAGAAAACAACGCGGTGCACTCTGGTCCCTGCGCTACTGTGCACGCCCGATGATTCCGGGAGAGCCATGCTCGACGATTCGCTCCCGATCCGAAACGAGATGATGGCTACCCGCCAGCGCTGGACGATCTTGCTCGTCAGCATGGGAGGCGCTGGCGCTTGATCGCGCGCACATAAAAATCGATCTCGCTGGAGGGCACATGAATATGCACGAAGCCATCAGGATCGGGGACGTCGAACTCAATGTGGAGCGTTACGAATTGCGCCGTGCGGGCCAGCGCATCCGACTGGAGCGCTTGCCGATGGAACTCCTGATTTTCATGGTGTCGCGCGGTGGCGAACTTGTTACGCGCGCTGACATTGTCAGGATGCTGTGGAGCGGCAACGCGTACCGGGATACTGACAACAGCATTAACACAGCGGTCCGGAAAATCCGGATCGCGCTCGGCGAGAATCCCGACGATCCGAAGTATCTGCTTACTATCAAGGGCAAGGGTTATCGCCTCGACGGCGTGCGGACGTCGCCCGCACAACAGGAGGCCGTCGCGCCAGCCGCCTTTCGTGCGTTGGTGCTGCCCTTCGAAAACAAAAGTGGTGACCCGGCCCAGGACGGCTTCTGCGATGCGCTCGCCGACGAGACTTCCGCGAACATCGGCATGTTGCATGCCGATCAGATCTGCGTCATTGCCAGGACCACCGCTGCAAGCTATCGGCGATCCAACAAGAGCATTGCGCAGATGGCGCACGAGTTGGCGGTCGACTATGTGCTGGAAGGTTCGCTCACGCGGGAGGGCGGACGCGTTCGCGTCCTGGCGCAACTGATTCGCTGCACCGATCAGGCGCAGGTCTGGGGCCACGCTTATGAGCCGTCCGCAAGCGGCTCGATGGATATGCAGAAGGAGGTTGGGACCGCGCTGGCGCGGGATGTATGGCCGACGCTCGCGGAGCAGCAGCGGCTCACGCTGACAAGACGCCTGCCCATCGATCCGGCGGCGCACGATGCGTACTTGCACGGACGGTATTACTGGTTACGCCGGGTTCATTTTCACCCTGGGTTCGCTGCGCATCACGGGCTGAGCGGCGAGGACTTCACGCGCGCGCTCGGCTACTTCGAGACCGCGCTCGAGCGTGATCCGACCTACGCGCTTGGTTATGTCGGCTTGTCGAATATCTATGGATCGACCGTCACGCATGGCCTCTCTGCGCCGTCGCAAGGTTATCCGAAAGCCAGGGAAGCCGCGCTTCGCGCATTGGAACTTGACCCGGACCTGCCGGAAGCGCATCACGCACTGGCTGGCGTGCACTATTTCTATGACTGGGACTGGCGTAAGGCTGAGGCAGAATTTCTCGAAGCGCTGCGCCTGAATCCCAACCTCGCCGAAACCAGCCGCCTCTATGCGCGGCTGTTGATGGTGCTTGGACGCGAGACGGAGGGGCGCGCGCAGTTCGATCGGGCGGAGCGGCTCGATCCGCTTACGTTCGACGGCTCACGGATATTCGGACTGGTGTTATCGGGCCGGTACGAGGAGGTCACGAGGGAGTTTCTGACCGAGGGGCATAGCAACCGGTCGCCATTGATCTATCAGGTGCTGTCGATCGCGTTCGAAGCCCAGGGCGCGTACAAGGAAGCGGTGGAAGCGACCGTCGATGCGTTGACGCGTTGCAACGACTTTGCCCGAGCCGAGGTAATCCGTACCGTGTGGGAAGCGGGTGGATACGACGCAGTGCTGCAGTGGTACTTGCAGGACTTACTGGCGAGGCGGCAGTCGGGTTATACGTCGCCGCTGCTGTTTGCGGAGATCTACGCCCGGTTGGGCAAGCAGGACGAGATGTTTCATTGGCTCGATGTGGCGCTGGCCGAACGATCGTCTCGCCTGTGCGAGCTGCGCACGAATGCATGGTTCGATCGCTATGGATCAACAGGGCGATTTCGTAACCTGGAAAAGAGGATTGGATATTGATGAAGGTGTCGCGAGGATGGGTGAATCACGAAGCGGTCACGGCTACCGGAGCGCCGAGCGCTCTGCCTGAACTCCGCGTGCAGGCTCGCCCCGTTACGCGGAATAGAAGCTCATGCCGGGGTCAATTCCCGTGATAGAGGTCCTGCAACCGGCGTTGTTCTCCGGATTGCTGTGAATGGAGGAGGTCCTGGTAGACCTGTTGCCGCGTCAAGCCCTTTGGCGCGCCCGCATCGCTTCTCGATATATCCGTCACGCCTCCAACGTCCTGCGCGGGCTGTGCGGTGGTTTGTGCGATCACAGGCTGGTCTTGCGCCCATGCGTGTCCAACGAGGAGGGCAGCAGCGCACGCCGCCACGATTCTAAGCGTCTTCATGTTGATTTCTCCCAAAAGCCAAGGTCGGACCGGTCAGCAAACTACTGGCCGAGAAAGGCGAGTCCGGACTATTCAGCGCTTGGGCGCTGAATAGTCCGGACTCGCGTGGGGTCATGTTGCGACGCTGCGTTAAGGAACTCCATCGACGCAAGATGAAGAAATCGTTAACAAGGTTCACGTGCAGGAACAATGCGCCTGGAATTGCATGCAAAGTGAAAGAATTAGGGTTGCTAACGATCTGCACGTGTGCCAGACAGCCAGGACCTAGTGCGATTCCGCCAGGAATGGCTCGGCATCGGCTGACGCGTCAAGGGATGGAGTAATTGGCGTGGACGTTTCTAAAAATGAAAATGGCGAACCGGCGCACGCCTTGCCTGGGTGCGGAACACCCTTACCAATAATTGTCAGATAGGCTTGCCTGTTGCAGGCCTGCCATCCGCGGGTCTCGCGCGGTCCTCGGCGCCGTGACGCAACCTCAGGCTGCATAGTGCTGCAATAAATAACGCCCCTGCAAGGATCACCAGGCCGTTCATGGGGTTGCCGGTCGACTGCTCGATCAGTCCCATGACAGTCGGTCCGACAAAGCCGCCCAGCAGGCCGCATGAGTTGACCAGCGCGAGCCCGCCGGCCAGTGCCGGGCCGTTGAAGCGGGACGACGGAAACGTGAAGATGATCGACTGCACCACAAAAAACATAAACGCGGATACGCATACGCCAAGCAGTCCGATGACCGGCGTTGAATACGCGGCGATCACGAGTCCCGCCGCCATCACGATCAGCCCGCCGGTCAGGATCTGCCGGCTGCGCGAAGACGTGCTTGCAAAGCGCGGCAGTGTTGCGGCGCCAATAGCCGCGGCAATCCACGGCAAGGCCGTCAGCACGCCGATCGCGAAGGGAGAAAAATGCCCCGATGCGCCAATGATGCCCGGCAAAAAGAAGATGGTCGTGTAGATGGTGAGCTGGTGGCAGAAATACACGAAGATTGCGAGCCACACCTGTTTGTCGGAAATCACGCTGCGCAGCGAGTGGCTGCCGCGGCCGCCGCTTGCCTGGTTTTCGCGTTCAGCCGCGAGGCGGCGTTCGAGCCCTTCAGCCTGTTCCTTCGACAGCCATCGTGCCGACGCAGGTCCGTCCGGCAGCACCTTCCACACGACGAAAGCCAGCAATACAGCAGGCAGCCCTTCGACAACGAACAACCATTGCCAGCCGTGCCATCCGAGCATGCCATCGAGTTCGAGCAATGCTCCACCAAGCGGTCCGCCGATAATATTGGCCAAACACACGCCGAGCAGGAAATAGCCCGTGGCGCGTGCCCGTTCCTCACGATTAAACCAGTAAGTGAGGTACAGCATCACGCCGGGAAACAAGCCGGCTTCGGCAGCGCCGAGCAGCAGGCGCAACACGTAGAATGAGGTCTCCCCACGCACGAACGCCATGGCAATGGAGAGCAGGCCCCACGTGATCATGATCCGCGTGATCCACATGCGTGCACCTACCCGATGCATGATGAGGTTGCTGGGGATTTCCAGGAGCGCGTAGGACAGGAAAAACAAGCCTGCGCCGAGTCCATAAGCGGCAGCGGACAGGCCCAGATCCACGCTCATGGAATGCTTGGCGAGCGCAATATTCGTGCGATCGAGAAAGCTGATCACATAAACGATGACAAGCAGCGGCATCAGCTTGCGGATCATCAACTGCGTGACGGCTGCATGCGCGAGCGGCGTTGCGGACCGCGATTTTGCTTGAGGTCTTGACATGGGAAACTCCAATCAGGGTCGACGGAACGCCAGGCGTCCGGGGAACAAACGTTGAGCGCCTGGGG
>NZ_JAQGMM010000375.1 GCF_028292365.1 Caballeronia sp. | reverse complement strand
GCTAAACGATCCATTGAGGCAGCTTGTCTTCAACGAAACCGGAGCGAACCTCGCCAGCGTTTTTGTCGACGGCGAACCGGTGCTCGAGCAGGGCCGGCTGACACGCGTTGACGAAACCTCGCTGCTGGAGGAGATCGCGGTGGAGTGGGGCGCACTTGCACCGATCATCGCCGACCGCGAAACCAAGGTCGAAAGAATGTTTCCGTCGTACCGGCGTATCTGGGATCGCTGCTGCGCGACGGCAATCGACAAAGCGGTCTACCCAGCACGCTTCGATCGCTAGGCGGAATTCTGGTGATCCGCATCGGATGCCGGATCACTGTCAGGATGCGGCGCCCGTATGCCGCTCTGACCGGCGCAACTTACCTCACAACGGAAAGGAACTTCGAGCATGAATACCACATACAGCCGTTCGCGGCGGACCCTGTTGAAAACTGTTGGCGCGGCGGCCCTGGTCTCCGCCAGCGGCATACACCGCAGCTTCGCGGCGGGCCGTATCGCTGCGGCTACCTTTCCAGGCGCATGGGAAACAGCGCATCGCAGCTTCCTCATTCCTGCATTCGAAAAGTCGAGCGGCGGGTCAGTGAATTTGATACCCACCATGCCATTGGAAATCATTGCGAAGACTGCGGCTGCCCGCAATAACCCCCCATTCGATGTTATCGTTGCCGACGAAGGCTCGTTCGCAGTCGCTGTTCAGCAGGGGTTTGTCGAACCGATTCCGGCCGCACTACAGCAACAACGTCGGCGATTTGCAGGCGAAAGGTGTGCCGGTCGAACTGGCGCGTCCCGATACAGGCTGGGGTATCGTGCTCACGTCGATGCACGTCGTTAAGAACAGCAAGGAACCCGCGCTGGCGGCAGCCTATATCAACGCGGCGCTGGATGCCGGCGTGCAAGGCAAGCTCGCCGATGCGCCGTATTATCTCGTACCCACCAATACGCAGGTCCCCTATTCGAAAGGATTGCAGCATTACGCTCGGAGCGCCGCGGAACTTGACACTTTCAAATCCATTGACTGGGTCAAGCTTGCGCCTTTGCGTCAGGGGTATATCGACCGCTTCAATCGGGAGGTAAAGGTCTAATCTGGATCGGCTAGGGTCTTTCCGGGGCGCCTGCCGCAGCCGCCCATATCTCACGGACTCGATTGCGCCGCACAAGACGAAATCAACCGCCTTCACGATCGCCGAGGCCGGGTGCTTTAACCCGGCCTCGAATCACGCAACGGCGCGAAGAAAACTACTATTTAGCTGTTCTATGGACCGGGCTTATGTTCCGGTACTGACCGTTGTTTGTTCCTCTAGCCATTCTCGCCACACCGCCATCAGGATCGCAAGGATAACGGGGCCCAAGAACAGCCCTACGAGGCCGAAGGCCGCAAGCCCACCGAGTACACCGAACAGGACCAAAAGAAACGGGATCCGGGTAGCGCTGCTGATCACGAGTGGACGGATCAGGTTATCCACCCAGCTAACGACCAGCGTTCCCCAGAGCAAAAGCCCGACACCGGTCAGTGTTTGTCCTGTAACGAGTAGCCAGACGCCGATCGATCCCCATACGAATGGCGTGCCAAATGGTATCAACGCAATTAGCGCGGTAAACGCGGCCAGCAAGATCGGCGTCCGCATCCCCGCGGCCCAGTAACCCACACCTGCTAGTGCTCCCTGCGCGAGCGCCGTCACCACGAGGCCGTAGACGACCGCCTTGGTTGTGCCGCCGACCGCGGTGAAATAGGCGTTCAGGCGATTGCCCAGAAAACGCCGCAATACGCGGCGCACCTGGTCCAACACGCTATCGCCGTCCCGGTATAGGAAAAACAGTGTCAGCAAGGCAAAGCCCAATTTCGTTGCATTGCGACCCACACCGCCAATGAACTGGCCGATCTCGCTGATCCACTGCTCGGCCCACTCCGCGACCTGCGCGCGAAGGGCCACCGGATCACCTGTTACCTGGTTCAGGAGTCCCTGCAACCACTGCCCAATCCACGGAATCTGCGCGATGAACTCCGGCAATTGGTGCGGGCCATTGACCAGGTATGCGGCGACGGCCTGATAGGCGCCGCCCAGTTCGCCGCGCAGCAGCATGATCAGCCAGACTACCGGCAGAACGAATGCCGCCGTGAGAATAACCGTCATGAGCAGCGCGCTACCGGTGACGTTCCCGCGCAGGAGCAAGCGCAAGCGCTGATAGGCGGGCCAAGTGACGTAGGCGAGGATGGTGGCCCAGGCCACCGGCGCCAGGAACAGGTGTAGCACCACGTAGCTCAGCACGACGAGCCCGCCCAAAAGAAGCACGAGAATGACGCGCCTTACCAGCGGCATTGGGGTAGCTCTCATCCATGAAACGCCTGTTGTGATTCTCGGAAAACTGGCGAGTGCGGTGACGGAATCACGCTTTCCCCGAATCTGCGCCCGCTCGCAGGATTTCGCTCCCGTAGAGGCGCCCTCGAGAATCTATAGTCCTCATTCTTGCAAGACTGATCGTCGATGTTGTTGGCTTGCGTAAATCTATTCAGCGTCGTTATGGCGATGGCTTCCCGCGATGAGATTCGCGACTGACGCTTCTAAAACCGGGCGCACCCTCGAAGACTTGTTTCTTGTTCAGGATCCCCGCCGGGCCAGTTCATTGCGCAGGAGCAATGCCCACTACACATCACCACCGTTCGATTCAAGTCGCTCTTTTTGTCATATTTAAGCGTCTCGCGGGAAAAGGTAACCGTCACCTTTTCTGAAATAGAGCTATTACAATAACCTTTCTTAACTCACATATCAAAGGCGATTTGATGGTCCTATATCACCATGGCGCGGCGATTCAACCCTCAGTTACGAGGCAAGGCAATACGTTCGTAGCCCGCGCTTGTATCTTGGAGGAGGACGGTGAATCCACGTCATTGGGCAATCTGGGGCAATTCGCGAACCCAAATTCCGCCTATGAGTTTGCCTTGCGCAGTGCGACTGCTTTTGTCGATGGTGAACCAATGCCTCGTTGTCCGTTCGCAGGCCATTCAATCGCGTAATGGTACGATGATTATTTAGTGATTCTAAGCAACACCAAGCAAGCGTCCATGTCAGGACAGCGCTCCCTCACTTTGCAGGTAGTTGATGACTGTTTCTCGCAAAGCACATTGCCAGTACTTTGCGCTGTTGCTTAGCTTGAGTCATGAAACGACGAATCTTGAAGAAATCTCTCCTTGTAGTACCCCTGTCGGTTGCTGATGCTCTTGCTGCCTGCAACGTCTCTCGCGAAACGACTGCTCCGAGCGCTTCAAGCGATACGTCGGCGGCTTTGGCATCGGGTGCAAGTGAATCGGGCTTGACCAGTAAATTTCCTCACAAGACTTCTAAGTCCGAAATTTGAAGACGCGGGCATGACCCAGTTTGACGAACAGGAGGCAGCAATGGAGTCGCCGAGGATGGTTTTCATGGGCTCAACAATTTTTCCGATTGTTGCGCCGATTCCATCGGGATTTTCGTCCATGGTGATTATCGTGGACGGCAACCAGGAACAGCGCGGATCGGGGTCGCTGGGCACATTTGAGACACGCGACGATGCGTTCAAGTGCGCCATCGAGCATGCGAAGGCGGAGATAAGGCGGCATTGTTTGATGACAATAATCTGTTAGCCGTCTTCACCGAAAGCAAGAAGCGCGGTCATCAAAAATGATCGTCAAACTGTCGACCGATGAGTGAGTCGTAGTCAACGGTAGCCGTCGTGACGATCGCTCTCAACATTCCAATGAGCGCGCGGCCGTCTTCCACATGGGCAACTAACCATCGAGCCGTGCGGAGAGAGACTATTCTCCAGTAGGGCCACATGCCAGTAGGGCCACATGCCGCTTCGTCCGTAAGACCGAATCCGAATCGGTGGATCTCCGCCGAATCTTCGTCCGGCACTGGAGCGTACGCAGCGATAGTGGTTTACACGGTTCGGTGCTGGCTCGAATGGCCGAACTGAGCGGCTCCGAAACCTCACCGCCTGCGTCGAAGATGGGCCGTAAGGCGTCAAAACACAGCCGACTATCAGTGCCCTGGCCACCCAGCGTCATTGGGCCGGTGGCTCAAAAAATGAAGTCTGGCTTTTGAGTTCTCACGGGCAGCAGAGCAGGGTTTCGAGCTATTTAAGCGTCCCGCGGAAAAAGGTAACAGTTGCCTTTCCATGAAAAATAGACATTACAATAAGCTTTCGTTGCGAGCACACTGTTCATGCCGGGAGCAACGCACCGTCAGACATTCCCGAGCGGTTGGAGGTTAGCTGACACAGAGCGCATCCCTCACACCTTGCGTTTGAACCGTACCGTTAATTTCAATGGACTTGGCCGTGAAGAATTCTATCCTCCTGTCGTCCCTTTTGGCTGCGCTAGCGCTTGCCGCGTGCAACCAGTCAACCGAAACCGCTGCTCCTGGCGCGGCAAGCGCCACATCGACGGCATCGGACGCTTCTGTCTCCGTGACTCCTGCATCGGGCGCGAGTCAGTAAGGCTTCGCCAACGAGCGCCTTGTGGAAGCCGATCAATTGAAACTTAAGGACATAGGCGCGGCCCGAATAGACGGACGCGATGGTCCGAAGCTAACACGGCTGCGCATGAGGGAGACCAAGTGCACATACGCGAAATATCGAGGTTTGAATACACCCGCACACGGGGTGAGCACCGCACATACGACGTGACACTGAACGTCGCGAGGAAAGATTCCGGAGTTTGCTTCTATGCCGGGTGGGTGCTCTTCGAACACGATCTCAAGGGTACTGGATTGATGCTGCCGTTTGTTGCCGACACATGTGACGAGGCCATAAAGGAGGCCCGATTTCGTATCGAGAAGAACATTGAAGATCTTGTGGGTGTAGTCGAGTGAGACAAGTGATCAACGGTAGGCAGATCGAGCCATTCCGGGTTGCGCCAGAATTGGATCCTTCGCCCCCGCACGTCATATTCGCGCGTCGACATCTGTATCCGTTTCGTGAAGCAGATTCTTCTTATGGGGGAGACGATGAGTAAAGACCAGTTAGGTGATCGAGCGAAAGCGATGGAAGAGTCTTTTTTTGCCAAACAAAATGAAGCGCTTCGCCAGCGCCTCAGAGAGTCGGCAGAAACTCAGACGAAAAAGCAGGCATTGTCAGCGGCCTCGGGTATCACCGATGACGCTCTGCTCGATAAGCTTGTCGCTCTCAACCTTCAGGGCGAAACGCTGGCCGCCCTTTCGCTGGTCCCCCTGGTCGTGGTGGCATGGGCGGACGGCCACATCGACAGCCGCGAGCGAGCCGCTGTTCTTTCCGCTGCGAATAGTGAGGGCCTGCACAAAGAGGAGACGAGCTATCAACTACTCGAACAGTGGCTCGCCAATCCACCTCCCCCCGACATGCTTGTCAAGTGGAAGGCTTATATTCAGGCGCTGTCGGCAACACTAGACAACGAAGCCAGGCAGACCCTCAAGTCCGCCATCCTCGATCGTGCCCGGGAGATTGCAAACGTAGCAGGAGGATTTCTGGGCATTGGTAGCAGAGTTGCAAAGGCTGAAAAAGTAGTCTTGGAAGACCTCGCGAGGTCTTTTCTGTAGTAGCGCCGTCAACGGGGTACTGCAGATGAATGTCCCTACAGTTTGGGGACAGTGTTGCAAGCGCTTCGGCTCAGTCCGAAGGACTTCGAACCTCCATTTGATAGGTGCATCGACGCGGGATATTCACTCATCGCGCCTCTCCTTGAAGCAATCTAAAACTCCTGATTTTAACGGTTTGGCTCGACGCTCTTTTTGTCTAGCCCCGTTTTCCCGCCATCATGCCAGTCGGCCGTTCGAGCGGACTCGAGGCAAGAAGAAAGCACATGAAGAGGCTAGTTCGTTTTCCGGTCGCAGCAGCGCTTGGCGCTGTCGACCAACTCTGTGCGAGGGGTGTCTGTAGGCGTCGGCATCGGTTATTGTCTATGACCCGCAAACACGCTCGCTGCTTCAGACTGACCAACAGTACCCCGGTATCAGCAGCGACCAGAAAACTGTGAAATCATACCCAGACGGTTCGGTCGATGTGTACTCCGGTCCAAAGGCGCCCGAAGGAAAAGGAGGTAACTGGATTCAGACGATCCCGGGCAAAGGATGGTTTGGTTCCTCCGGCTTTACGGTCCCAAACAGTTCTGGTTTGACAAAACGTGGCGCCCGGGCGAAATAACAGCCACCAATTGATTTAATTTGACGACCGACCATAGATGGCCTGACTCCGGCCGGTCGTTGCATTGGCTGCAAACCGAACGGCAGCTCAGGTCGGTCAGCGACCATCCATTGACGCGCACAATTAATCTCCCTTCATTGGAAAGGAGATGATCGTGGAAACGCTTAATTCCTCCAGCAGCTGTCATTTGATCTGGCGCTTTGCGGGACATTCGAATGTCGGCTTTACGCGGGTAAAACACCGATGGCGCGCGGTCGCTTGCCTCGCATCACCGTTGAACCAGATGCGCGCGTACCGCACATATCAATGAACGTTTCAGCCGACTCAGGTTCGGTTAGTTGAATTGCATTGGCATGCACTATATAAGTCTTTAACACGAATTTAATTCGCTACTGTTTGTTAGTTTTTCGATTTGTGCAATTTGAATTATGGGTATTCGCCTTGTCTTGTGGCGGATCGCAACCTAAGCTTCTTTGAAAACACGCTAACGACCCGACAAAAGGGTAAGTCGTTTAAAAGCACCCGTAGTTAAGGCACACCGCGCACGACACTCCGCGTGTTCCTTTAGATGTGGACTCTCAACAAGAAACGCACCGCTAACAGCGGATGCGCTGCGGACCATTTGATTCGATCGACTCGCAAAGCCGGTGGTGCAACGCTTAGTCAGCCAGAAGGCCTGATCGTGCGCGGCGCGCTTGCTTTTCAGAGGAATAGTCCATGGCCAGGCAACCGCAAGACCCGACAAGACAAGTCACTTTTCAGGTTTCAACCGCGCAACGACCGGACTTCAAGCATCCGCTTGTCGTCTACGTGTTCGATGCTCGCGGCCAGTTGCTTGAACAGGTGGCTGTTCGTGACGGTAAAGTCCAGTTGAGCATACCGAAGGCCGGACTCGGCCGGGAGCGAGTATTCGTCGCACCGGTGAGCGAGAAGATCAACGCCAAGCGCCTCACCCCGGCGCTCATGGAACGCCTTGGTGCGTACCAGCCGGTACTGCAAGCCGGCGGCGAGCTAACGGACCACATCGACATTCCGGGCTCCATCATCGATATCTGGCCGTTCTGCTTCTGCTGGGTGCATGGCAGAACTGTGCGCAAAAGCGACAATCGCGCAGTCTGCAATGCGCGCGTTCACATTTGCGAGGTGGACCGCATCCCATGGTGGATAGAAAGGCTTCCGGACGCGGATGTGTTTCGTCTTCGCGACGATCTGCTGCGTGTCATTCTCAAGCCACCAATTCCAGGCCCTGGGCCGGATCCGTGGCCTATCGTGCAAGGTACCGCTCGCTCCAAAGACTCGGTGCTCCGGTTCGCTCAAGACATCGGTTCTCTAGTAAGTCTCAATCCGCAGCCGCTTCCGCCTGGCGAAGTCGCGAGTCTCAATCCGCAGCCGCTACCACCTGGAGTTGTCGCCAGTCTCAATCCTCAGCCGCTTCCCCCGCGCTACAACAACCTTTTATCGCCTGAAATTCAGGTCGCGCTTTACAGTACGTCACCGTTGATGGTGCGCAACACGTTGGTCAACAACTGGAAATTTCTGATCCCGTGGTTTTGCCATTGGCCGCATTGGTGGTGGCTCTTCCGTTGCGATGAAATAGCGATGCTGACGACGGACACACTCGGCCGCTTTGAGACAATGATTTTCTACCGCTGCGGCGGCGACCATCCCGATCTCTACTTCTGGGTTGAGTACGATTTCGGCAGTGGCTTCGAAACCGTCTACCACCCGTGGATCGCGTGCAATACGTATTGGGAGTACATGTGCGGCTCCGAGGTGACGATCCACATCACGGACCCCCGTGTGCCGGGTTGTGACGACGAGCCCGACCTACCGGGGTGTCAAGTCGTGGTGTTGTCGATCGGGCGCAATATCGCCGTGCGTCAGGTGCAGACGGTCGGGGCGGAAGGACTTACCAGTGCGAATCAGCCGTTTGGTGCAACGCTCGAGCCACGCGTCGATTTCAGCCGCACCGAACTCATTGACGTGAAAAAAATCCCATACTACCGCTGGTCGTATCGTCGCCTTAGCGGTGCCGACGGCATCGCCACGACCGTGGACCAGAGCTCGGTGCCGATTAACGTGTGGTCCGTGATGACACGCGACGTATACCGACACTACACCGTCGGAACGAGCTACCCGTCTGACTTCATCGGCCCGATGCCGACGTCCGGCCCCAACGCCGCCCCGGCGCCGAACCTCTTCCGTATCCGGCCGCTGCTGCCACCGGCGGGCAACGAGTGGGTGGTGCTCAACGAGAACATTGATCTCGCAACCGCGTACTTTGACACAGCGTCGCTCGCGGGCACGCCACTGGGCGGTCCGCCGTGGCCGGACGATCTTGCAGCCGGGCGGTACGAGATAAAGCTCGAGCTTTTCGATGCGGCGGGTGTCCTCGTCGACTGGACCGCCAAGGGGATCGACCTACGCATCACCGACCAGGATGCGCCGTTCGGAACAGGCACGATCACGACGTCGCCCGCGCCCGCGTACAACCGAATTTTCGTCGGTGGTAACACGATGGGTTTCCGTATGGTGGTGCGCGTCGACAACAACCGATGTGGCTCAGAAATTCTCGCGGTCGGCGGGACCGTCACCCCTGACCCGGTGTGTGGATTCCACAACTACACTTCGCCATCGGACACCGCAGCCGTGTCCTTCATCGCGTGGCACGCGAATGGCTTCGCGGCTTACTCGTTCGTGACCGCGCGCGGGTCGGGCCCTGTCATCCCGGGCGCGTCAACTTCGGGAGTCGTGGGGGACGCGGGGAGCAACGGCTTCATTAAGATCGGCTCCTTCACGGACTCGAAGGACATCGTCATCTCGACGCTACTCGGGTCCTGTTCAAACGCCGCGTTTTCAGAGCGCCTCGATGTCATGGCGACAGCGACCAATGGCTACAGCGCGCTCACCGGATACAACGCGAGCGACAATGCGGCGTTCGCGCTCGCGACGCCCTGTCCGAACTGCAACAGTGAAGGCACCACATAGCGAGGAACCCATGCTGGAACGCAAGCCTTTAAGAGTGCTCGTCGCGCTCGCGTTCGTCGCAACGGGAGTGGGTGGGTATGTCTTGGGGTCTCGTCGACAGCGTTCCAACCTGATCTCGACAATGCCGCGTGAGTCGGAGCCGCCGGCATTCGATCCTTCGATGATCAAGCGCGAGCCGTTCGTGAAGCTCGACGCGCTCTCCATCGACGCATTTGTGCGCTGGGTGGCCGGCACGCCTATCTCTGACGTTCAAGCTGTGCGCGACGCCGTCGCCGCGGCCCGCTCCGACGAGGAAGTGGCGCCCGCGTTAATCGCGAGCCTCTTCAATTTGCCAGCCGGCGACGTCGGTCAACATCTGCTCCTCCTCTCAATCATCGGCGAGATGCGTCAGCAGGAGTTTGTAGAGCCGCTGGTGAAATTCATCGGCCTTCCAGTGAACAGCATCGTGAAGGAGGCGTTGAATCACCGTGCATGTGGGACGTGCATTTCGCACCTCGATGCGGAAGCGATGCTGAGGGCGAGGGCGGTGGAAATGCTCGCGTGGATTCGTAGCTCTGAGGCGTTCGAGGCCGTGCTCGGTTTTGCGCGATATCACGAGTCGCGTGTCGTGCGCCTCGCGGCGCTCGACGCATATATCTACAACCACGAGGACAGCCCCGAAGCAATCGAGCGGGCCCGTGCAGCGGCGCGACGCGACGAGGCGAAGCTCGTCGGGCTCCCTCGGTTTACGCGCGACAGCGACCCGGCGCAATTCGCCGAGAAAATGGCCGCCTTTTACGAGCAACATCCCGAGGAACGACCGCCGGCGCCGCACATCGCGCGCAAACCAACCCATCGATTGCCGGAACCGCGATCGTAAGTTGAGGAGAGACTTATGACTTACCCCAGCGAGCCCGGCTCGCCTTCAGATCCACCTCCGTCCGCTCCCGTGCACTGCGTGGCTGGCGCAAATTTGGAGGAAACGACGGTAGCCGGTCTCTACAATGGATGTTGGCGCGACCTATACATGTGGGTATGGGATGCGTATGACCTCACCGATCTATCGTGGTATCAGGACGGCCTGAAGGATGCGTGCAATGTCAGCCTGCCGTTTGCAAAGGTCGTCAACGCTGTGTTTCTTATCAATTACACGCTGACAGACAATTTTGCGCTGCAATGGCACTCGACCGAGGACTACAGGAGCTCGTCACGCGCAGCACCTAACCGCTTTCATGGACCGTTCTACAACAGGCTCGGCACGACCGGAGCTCCTGACACAACGTCTGAGGCACGGGCGCAGACGGGGCGTTTCCTCGCGCGGGATCGCACCAATCTCTATTGCCGGCTGTTCAGTCTCGGATCGCCGAGCGACTCGGCGGGCAACCGCGCGTCAGTCATGCTGCACGAGTCGTGGCATCACTGGCAGTACAAACACGACTTCAATACTTCGCACATCAAGATCGGATCGCCTTCTCGCGACGCGGATTGGTTCTATCCGCACCGGGTGAGTGATTTCAAACCCGGCACCATGGATAGCTACGACACTAACCCGAGTCATCTGCTGTTCCATTCGCCATACCAAATCGCCGTCGAGTTCGATGCCGATCTCGCCGAGATGTCCCAACCCTGGGTGCCTCTGGTGGTCACGCAGACAGCGCGCAATTTCGGAAACAACGGGCGCCTCGGTTCGCAGTTTGTGAATGCGGTCGCCTATCGCATCGGCAACCCGCGTCCGTTCTAGGCAAGGAACGCTCGACAACGAATGTGAGGGCCGCATGGTTAATACGGTGAGAGTCGGAGTGGAGTGGATCAACATTTACCCACAGAACGACGCGGAATGCCCGGCTGTGCCCAATCTCAGGTTTGCGGCCGATTGCGCGGAGGGCTTCCTGCTCGCCATGCGCTCGTGCGGCCACGATGACATTTTCGACTGGGGTAACGACAACGCATGGTCGGCGGACTTCGATCATCCTGACTTTGGGGGGGACTCGCTGCGCTGGAGCGACAATGTCCACTTCTGCTACGCCGCCGGGCACGGCGGCTCTACCTACACAACGGATCCATTCGCGGCGTTCAATATCGGGTTCTCGTCGCGGCACATCGCTCCAGGTTTCCTTAAGTGCAGGTCGATCAGCTCGCGATGGAGGCTCGGTTCGAACCGGCTCAAGTGGTTGGCGATCGACAGTTGCGATATCGTCTCCGACACGGTCGCCGAGCACATTGTCAAGATGTGGGGTGGGCCGATGCAAGGCGCTCATCTGCTGCTTGGATTCATTGGCATCGGCCGCCTCTGGCCGACAACGCGGAACCGACGGATCTCCTTTGGCCTCGATATTTGCCGGGGAATTCCGATTGCTAATGCCTGGCTCGACACGGGATATTCTCTCGAGAGTCCGGATCAACCAGTGCGCCCGATCGCGATCGCCGCAGGTTTCACGCGCGACGAAGCTATCGCACGGCGCGACGGCGAGACCCTTGACTGGCTTTGGTTCGACGTCCACGCGACCAACTGGCTCGCCTGGAAGTGGCGCGGATAGCTGCGGGAGAAGGAGAGGCACGATGCCGACGTTCCAGCTTTCGACAAAGTCACCTTCCGTGCCGCAGGAGCGGGTGCGCATCTTTCGGCTAGCGCCGACGCGAGTGAGCCAGAAGACCGTGTTCGAGGTCGCACGCCGCTTCGGGCTCAAAGGCGACATGAAAACCGGCTCGCTGTGCCAGGACTCGCGCCAGACGAGCTACAGCGAAGGATCGCTGGAGCTCGTTGTCCATCACGCGTCGCACGGCCTACGCTTTCACGACAGGGCGCGCTGGCAGGTCGACGATGGCACCTCGCGTGTCGAGTTCGACGACGAGACGGCGATCCGCTTGGCCGAAGGCATTATCAAAGCGCACTCAGTCGTGCCGCTCGATGAGTGCAGAGTGTTGCGCGTGACGCGTCTCAACGTTGGCGTCGCGGAGCCGCGCACCGGGCTCGCTGAGCATCGTGTCATCGATGTTGGCGTGGTATTCGGGCGTGTTATCGACGGCATTCCCGTCGAGGGTCCGGGTGGAAAGGTGATGGTGTATATCGATCACAAAGGCGATCTCACCGGCATCGATCGCATCTGGCGAGATATTTCGGGAGTCCACGCGGATGATGTTCCATTGCGCTCTACGGAAGTGGTTCAGCAGGAGGCGTTGCGCGAGTGGGGCGAGAAAGGCAGCGGCCTCGTCACTATCGATGACATCCGCTTCGGGTATTTCGAGCACGCATGGGACGTGTCGCAGCGCTACCTTCAGCCTGCCTATGTACTATCGATGACGATCACCGCCACGGAAGGCCCTTTCTCGGGCCGTGCAGCCGTGCGGTCGGGATACTTGGGCGCTGCGGCCCTGAGGTCGCCGGAAAGGCTTGTGCCGCAGCCCCCAACAGTACCGCCGCAAACCCCACGGCAACGCTATCGTGATGGCGCTTCGAGCTGAAGATCAGCGGCGTGGCCAAGTCACGCCAACGCATAAGATTCACGATAGCGCCACCCTGCAACTGATCTGGAGATTTCCAGGATCAACGAGGTGATCGCGGAATACCGGACGGGTTCGGCCGACCACGTCGGACAGCAGTCGGCCCAGACCGTGTCAAGACGCGCAGCCGCTGGGAATTTGACCAGGCGCTGCCTCGGCGGAGATCGCGGCTTATCGATTGCGTCACCTCAAAGGTCAAATCAAAGCTGAGCGTATTGCAAAGACCCGTCCGCCGCAGGGTTTTCATGCCCGCATCGCCCTCATAACCGGACGTGAATCAACCCCAGCGTGGTCGGAACCGCGCTGGGGCTGTGGTCATTCAAGCATTGTTGTTACTGGTTGTTGATATTGTTCGGCGCCTTCGGCAATGCTTTGCTCGAAGTCAGCATCACGTTGCCGATCTGCCGGTAGTTCAGCAGGTTAGTGTTGGGCGACTGCACGCCGTAACCCGCAAATGTCATGCTCAGGTGCGTTGCGTCTATCTGCGTCGCAGTCGGAGCATACAAACGTTGTGCAAACCATGTCTGCGTCGGGATGACAGGCGCATTGGCGGGGACCGTGACCGTCGCCTTCGAGCCCCCTTGGTTGGTCGTCGTGATTGCGTTTATCGAAGCGATCGGGCTATTGATGTCGTTGTAGACCGTCCACGTCTTCAGGTCGTTCGATTCTGCATAGCCAATGTAATGGAATGCGTCCGAGTCGCCGTCAAGGCAGTTGCCACCCGAGAAGTACAGGCCCCAACGGCTGCCGTCGCCGTTGATGTCGATCAGCGTGCCACGAGGACTGATCCAGCGAGTCCCGTTGTAGTCGACCGTGGTCGGATCGTTCAGGCCAGCAACCACGCCTGCATCCGTGAAGTTGACGCCGTCGGTCGTGGTGGCGAGCCGCACGTTGGATATGTCGTGGTTTGTGTTGCCGCTGAAGGGTGCTCGCGTGCATTGGTTCGCGACCGGCATGGCCGTCGAGCCCGTGTTGTCACCGTTCAGGATCTTCTGAACATACATCACGGTGGTCGGCTTGGTCGGATCGGTGTTGGGCACCACCGCCATGATGCCGTCCGGGTTCAGCAGGCCTGTGGTCTGTTGAACCGTGAACGGCGTGGCCGTGCCGGGGGTGTTGGTAGTCGCGGTGGCAATCGACTCGATGTCCGCGGCGCCGACGGTCGAGGCGTTTGTGTTCCAGATCGGGAACTTGTTGCTGGCGAATGGCAAGGAAATGACGTTCAGCGGCGCCACGTCGACCTTTGCCGGATCGCGGTTGAGCGTGTAGAGCATCTGGCCCGTCGCGGCTGCGGTGCCCGGCAACTGCAGGATCGAAGCGTGTCCCCAGCCGTTATCCGCGGTGGTCGCGCTGTTGGTGCCGGTAACAGCCGAAGGACACAGCGTAGGGTTTAGCTCGAGCACGTTCTGCATGAAAAACCAGGTCTTGCCGTTGTCGTCCGACTCTGCTGCCACCACGGATTCGTCGAGATCCTTCGGGCGCCAGTCGAACAGACCGATGATCGGCGCCGTCGTGCCGGTGGTGTTCGTGTTCGGTACTGTGGTGAGATTGCTGCTATAGACCAATGGGAAGTAGAACGGCGCCATGTTGACCATCGGATCGGTCGGCGGAATAACGAACTTCGAGCCCGTCGCGTAGTTCTTGTGGACTGCCGGTGTGACCGAGAAATCGCAGAAGCCGGCGGCCGGGTCAGGCACGGTGCCCGTCGTGACGAACGGGTTGGCGACGTTCTGCGTGTTCTTCGGGTCGAGCGCGAGATCCGCAAGGGTGAACGGCGTTGCGCCGGCACCCTTGCCAATTGAGGTGCCGACATTGATCAGTGCAGCCGTGGGCTGTACGCCGCTGTCGAGTGACCACTTCACGCTTGCCGCGACAACTGGCGACGATGCTCCGCCGGGCGCGGATGCGCCGCCCGGAGCGGAAGCGCCCCCAGGTGCCGATGCACCCGCGGGCGTCGATGCGCCGTTCGGCGTTGAATTATTGTTGCTATTGCCGCCGCCGCAGGCTGCGAGCAGCGCACTCGCGAGCGTAAGCGTGGACAGCGTGACTAGTGAACGTACCTTCATGTTTTCCCCGGCCTCCTGAATTGACAAACGAATCGACCAAAAACTGGTCGATACTTGCGCGTCCTCATGGCGAGGACGCGCGGACATCTGGAACGCTTGGGACCCTGCCGGCGCAGGGATCAGTGGAGCCTCGACCGCGACGTGCAGTGAAGCGCGGTCATGCAGACCCGGATGCTCGGCCGACCCGACAGAAAAGTGACCGGATTGTGCAGAGGGTGCGTGTCATCTAGAAGTGTGGTTTCTTACATTCATAAATTTCGATGACCGGAGCCGGCTTAAGCATTCCTTAAGCTAGCTTGGCGTAGCGTCTGGGGCGGCGCTCTGGCGGGCGCAGGGTCTCCTGCACCGGTCAGACTCGCTCGTTGGTCACCCGCCCAACCTGCCAATTCATCTCTCACATGACGCGGACAGCGCCAGGTTCGCTAAAGTCGCGTGTGGGTCATGCTCATCTAAATAATTAGTTCGTAATCCAAATCATAAGTTTGGAAACTGCTTACGACGTACCGGCAATAGCTCGTCACCAGGATTCTCCTTACAAATACCTCTTCGGCTGTCGTGCAACAGGGTCGCTTAAGCAATCCTTAAGCTGAAAATAGGTACAGTTCGAGGTCGGAAAACGTACAGGTCTGGACTGCCCCACTCAATGCCATTTCGAATTAACGCCGAGTCGTACGAGCGAACGCGATCCATCCATAGCGCCTTTTGTTGGGCCGGTGGTGAGGCGGGAATTTAGACATGCCTTTCGACGTTGCCGAGGAACTACGAAGCGTCGGATTGCGGGCGACCGTGCCGAGAATGAAAGTGCTGGCGTTTTTTCGCGATGAACAGCAAAGGCATTTCACTGCTGACGATGTCTGCCGACACGTCGCCGACGAGAAGCTCCACATCAGCTTCGGGAGCATCTATCGTGTGCTCCAGCAGTTTGTTGACGCAAAGATACTGCGAAGCGGCACGTTGCACTCGACCAAGATTGTGTACGAGTTGAACGACGGTCCGGACCATGACCACGCCATATGCATGAGCTGCGGGAAGATTGAGGAATTTCACGATTCCGCATTCGACGCGAGGCAGAAGGAAATCGGCGAAAGCGTGGGATTTTCAATCGTGGGACGACAATTGGTGCTGCACGGGTACTGTCACAATTGCCGCGCGATGGCACCGAAGCCCACGGATGAATCAGACAGGGGGTAGAGCATTCAACGCGTATGCCCTGGGCCTTCAAGGCCTCGTGGCCGGCGGTGTGTGTTTTCACCAGATGCGCCGACCGATTGTCCAGGTCGTCAGGTATCCTGCAGGAATTTTAAGCACGTCTTAAGCACGTCATCTCACAGCACAATCACGCGTACGAAGGGCACGTTATGCATTCGTAATGCAATGCTTAAGTTCGTAAGATAGGCATCACTACCGGTTAATGTGCTGTCTCTAAGATGCGCCTTGTCAACTTCCATCCAGACGGAAATCTAAAACAAGGACGCATCAAAAATGCAACGGGTACGTTCACGGTTTCGCCAGAAGCCACTCGCGCATATCGTTCTCGCTTCATTGTGCGCAACTGCTGCTCAGCTATCTCACGCGCAGGCATCGGGGGACCTTGGCGCGGTGCAAAGCACCGCCACGTCCAACTCGTCCGGCGGCGGTTCGACCTCGGCCGGTCCGCAGTCGGCGTCGGCACAGGCGCCCACGCAAGGCTCGCTGACAGCGGACGAACCTCAATCGATCATCAACCGTCACTATATCCAAAACAGCACCGCACCCACGGCTAACTACAGCGATATCGTCCAGATCGCACCGAGCGTGAACAGCGTCAACCCAAACGGCGCGGGCCTGATGGAGTCCCAGAGCCTGTCAATTCGCGGTTTCCAGGACGGCCAGTTCAACGTGACATTCGACGGCATTCCGTTCGGCGATTCCAACGACTTCACGCACCATTCGACATCGTTTTTTACGTCGCAGAATATTGGTGGCATTACCGTCGATCGGGGCCCGGGCGACGCATCGCAGATCGGCTTTGCGACCTTCGGCGGCACGATTGCCGTCCAGTCGCGAGAGCCGTCAATGACACCGTCGGTATCTCTGCTGGGCTCATACGGCAGCTTCGACACATGGTTCACGGGCGCGGAATTCAATACAGGTGATATGCAGCAGTGGGGCGACGCGCGCGCCATGGTTGGCTACAGTCATACCAGCAGCGACGGCTATCTGACCAACGCCTCGCAACGCCGCGACAACATCTTTTTCAAGCTGGAAAAGCCTATTGGCGACGACACGCTCGTCACCGTGTACGCGAACTACAACCGCATCCACCAAAACGTATCGCTAGGTGCGACCGCGGCGCAGATTCATCAGTTCGGCCCGAACTTCGGACTTAGCAACGATCCGACCAGTCAGTCCTATTCCGGCTATAACTTCGACCGGATCAATACGGACATGGAATACATCGATGTCCAGACCCGTATTGCCGAGTGGAAGATCGAGAACAAGCTCTATACCTACGCCTATTACCACGATGGTTTCAACGGCTTGGACCCGAATGGCGAGACCCCGAACGGCACCAGTTTCGGCTCGAATAACGTGCCGGGCCAGCAGATAGCCAACAACTACCGGGCGTTCGGCGACATCGCGACGGCGGAACGCAAGATCGGTCCGGGTACGTTGGAGTTTGGCGGGTGGCTCACGCATCAGTCGAACTTCCGCGACAACATGAACGTAGACGACTCGCTGAATTTTGCGCTCCAGACGCTTAATTTCACGATGCACGACACGTTGCTCACGTTCGAACCCTACGTACAGTACGCGTGGGAGTTGCCCCTCGGACTAACACTGACGCCCGGCCTCAAGTACGTGTCGTTCAATCGCAGTATCGATGCGCCCGTGGACCAGGGCAGCGGCGTGCCGGTGAACTACAGTCACACCTGGACGAAGGTGCTTCCGTCGGTCACGCTGCACGAGCAGATCAACTCGAACTGGAGCGCCTATGCGCAATTTGCACAGGGCTTTCTCGCACCGAACCTGAACATTTTCTATGTGGCGAATCCGTCGGGATCGAGCCAGCCGAACCCCGAGCAGACCAACAACTATCAGATCGGCACGACCTATAAAAGCAAGGGTTTGACAGTATCCGCCGACCTTTACTACATCGACTTCCTCAACGCGGTTACAAGTCAGACGGTGGGCGGTAACACCACGTTCTCGAACGCGGGCGGCGCGGTGTACAAGGGCTTCGAATCGGAGGCGACGTACTACGCCGGTCTTGGCTTTAGCCTGTACGGCAACCTGACTTTCAACTCAGCCAAGCAAAAGAGCAGCGGCGACTGGATGCCGAATGCACCGCAAAGCACCGCGGCATTGGGCCTCCTTTACGAGCGCGGGCCGTTGAACGGGTCACTGATTACCAAGTTCGTGGGCCACCAGTTTGGTTCCACAGGTGACCAGCAACCTATCGGCAGTTTTATGGTGACGAACTTCGCGACCTCCTACACGATCAAGAGCCTGGCGCCGTGGCTGCATAACACGCGCATTGGGCTTGAAGTCGACAACATCTTCAACCGCACCAGCATCAACGCGCTTGCGGGCTTCACCGCTGCCGACAATACGCCGCTGTACTGGACGATTCCGGGCCGCGCAATCATTGGCACCGTGTCGACCGACTTTTAAAGGAGTTTGCCTGCATGACTTTCAACACGCTGCTGAACCTGGCCAACCATTCCGGAGGTGTTCTCTATGTCATCTTGGCGATGCTGTTTGTCGCGTTGACGATCATTATCGAACGCTCCTGGTTCCTGCACCGGGTCTCAGGCTGCGGGCACGCCGCGCTCCAGCAAATCGACCGTTTCGATCAACTCGACCCATCGACGCTCAGTATGTTCGCCGAGAAATATCGGGGTCTGCCGATCGGACGAATTTTCTCAACAGCCGCACGCGTTCATGGTCCGCGAACGCGGGAAGAACTCGACGCGAGTTTCGAGGAAGTGATCATGCGTGAAGCGCCGCGCATTGACCGCTTGCTGTGGGTGCTCGACACCATCGTCACGCTCGCGCCGCTGCTTGGGCTCTTCGGCACGATCATCGGGATGTTCAATGCATTCCAGGTGCTGTCCGACCCAGGCAACGCACCCACGCAGGTAACGGGCGGTGTGGCCGAAGCGTTGATCGCCACGGCGTCGGGGTTGTTTGTCGCAATGATCGGCCTTGTGTTTTTCAACGGGCTGCACAACCGTGTGCGTGCGGTCGTGCATCAGCTTGAAACACTAAAGGTTGCACTCGTCAATCGACTGGCGAGCGGATCGTACGAGCACTCGAAGGATCTGAGAGAAGGGTCAGGGCCACGCGTGATTGGGAAACTTGCTTCGCAAGGGGCCTGAAAATGAACTACTTCGAAGCGAAAAAGGCCCGGATCGAGATCATTCCGATGATCGACATCATGTTCTTCCTGCTGGTGTTCTTCATCATGATTACGCTGCACATGATTCCGAATGCCGGCCTCAAGACTCAGTTGCCGTCGAGTGCGAGCGCTGTCGCTTTGCCGCCGCCCAAGGTGACCGTGACGCTGTCTACCGACGGCAGGATGTCGGTCGATGGCCGTGCGCTGACCTCCGCCCAGTTGACCGCGATGCTGTCGGCGCGGCCTGATGCATCGCATACGGTAGTGACGATCGCCGGATCGAAGGCGGCGCAGATCCAGGACCTCGTTACCGTGATGGATGCATGCCGTGCAGCCGGGGTCTCGCAGATTGCGCTTGCTGCGCAACCCGCGGCGAAGTGATATGGCGACTCCTTCTGCTGCCGGCTTCGTGCCGGAACGACGACGTTTCTATCCGGCTGCAGCGCTCGCACTGCTCGCCGAAGCGCTACTGCTTGGCGGGGGTTATCTGATGCTGGCCCACAAGCCCGCGCCGCCGGTCGTACCACCTGTGACCATGCTATCGATCGCGCCCGCACCAGAGCTTGCGCCCGCGCCCGCGCCGGAAGCGCCGCCGGTTCCCAAGCCGCAACCCGCGGCGCGTCCGGTTATCCCGGTGCATCAAGTGCCCCGTGTTGCCCGTGCGCGTCCGGTGCCCACCGCTTCGCCACGCATGCCGACCCCGATGCCGGAGCCCGCAACACCGTCTGCAGCGCCCACGGATACGCCGCAGGTACCAACGCCACCACCGCCTGCTGCGATGCCTGCAGCGGCGCCTGCTGTGTCCAACCCGAACTTTGAGAGCGCCATGCGTGCCGCGATTCAGGCGGCGCTTCACTACCCGGAGTCGGCACGCATGGCTGGCATGGCGGGCCGCACGCGAATTAGCTTCCGGTACCGCGACGGCAGCATATCGGACGTAACGCTCATCACATCGAGCGGCAGTGCAATCCTGGATCGTGCGGCACTTACGGCCGTCAGGGATGCGGCCTATCCGAAACCCGAACCCGCCCAGATGGGCAGAAGCCTGGACGAACAGCTCTGGGTAACCTTCAATTTGAACGCCAACGAATGAAACCAATACTCTCCGCTATTGCAGCTCTGCTGATCCTGTCCACGGCCGCCGCAACCGCCGCCACGCCGGCGGCGTCGCTGCCGCCTGACGCGCCCGTGCGCCACGTCTTGCTGATCAGTGTCGACGGTCTGCACACCGGCGATCTCGCGCATTTCGTCGATGCCCATCCGGACAGCGCGCTTGCGAGCCTTCTGAAGCAGGGCGTCGATTACACCAACGCCCATACCGTTGCTCCCGCTGATTCGTTTCCCGGGCTGATGGCGCTGGTAACCGGCGGCACGCCGGCCGTGACCGGCGTCTATTACGATGATTCGTACGACCGGGCGCTGGCCGCGCCGGGGAGCGATTGCAACCGGCTCGGCACACGCGTTCGCTACGACGAATCACTCGATCTGGCCGCCACCGATGGCCATGACATTATCGACCCTGCCAAGTTGCCTCGAGACCCTGTGCACGGTTGCGTGCCGGTTTATCCCCACACTTACCTGCGCGTCAACACGATCTTCGAAGCAGTGCATGCGGCCGGGGGGTATACCGCCTGGACTGACAAACATCCGACCTACGAACTGGTCCAGGGACCATCGGGGCATGGTGTCGACGACCTGTTCCTGCCGGAGATTGGTGCGAACTACGAAGGTCTCAGCAACGTGGCAGCGAAGGAGATCACCGGTTCGCTTCCACGGACCGAAGACTATGACGACATGAAGGGGCGGGTGATCGTCAATGAGATCGACGGCCTCACGCACGACGGGAAAAAGCGTTCAGTTATACCGAACGTTTTCGGTTTGAATCTGCAGGCGGTCAATGTCGCGCAAAAAATCTACGGGTATAAGAATGCGGATGGCGATCTGACAGCGGGGCTGGATCGCGCGATCGGACATACCGACCAGTTGATCGGGCGTTTCGTGAGTGAGCTTGAACGGCAAGGCTTGCGTGACGATACCTTGATCATCGTCACGGCCAAGCACGGCAATGGTCCTATCGATACCAGCCTGCTCAACAAGATCGACGAGCGTCGGCTCGAAAGCGTGATCGACACGGCCGCACCGGGTGCGCTCGCCCAGTTGACCACGGATTACGGCGCGTTGATCTGGCTGCATGACGCCTCGGCTGCCCCTGCGGTGAGTGCTGCCTTGCGGGCAAATGCGAACGCGCTCGGTATCGCCGATGTCGTGAGCGGCGAGCGTCTGGCACTTCGGTTTCCCTCGCCATCGCGAGACAGCCGTACGCCGGATATTGTTGTCGTGTCCCGCGACGGTGTCATATTTACGCCACCTGGCGATGGCAAACTAGCCGAACATGGGGGATTCCATGACGACGACACGCGGGTTGCCTTGCTTGTGTCCAATCCGCGTCTTGCCGCGCGCGGCCAGCAAGTGACCTATCCTGTGTCGACCACGCAGGTGGCGCCGACTATCCTGGCCGCGCTGGGCTTACCGGTGAACGCACTTCAGGCGGTTGCGCAAGAGGGCACGCCGGTGCTGCCGGACGGGAACTGGAATCCACTTCGGCAAGTCGCGCAGGCTCAACCTGGAACACAATCGATTGGCAAGTGAACAGGCCATCGTCCGCTCGATCGGACGGAAGTACCGCATTCTGGTTGTCGAAGACGACCCGCATGCGGCCCTGGAAGTCAGGGCCGCGCTCGAAGACTACGGTTTCGAGGTCGAGTGCGTGTCTTCAGGGCATGACGGCCTGTTGCGCGCTATGGACGGAGAGTTCGACGTCGTGGTGCTCGACCGCATGCTGCCTGATATAGACGGCCTGTCGATTCTTTCGACGCTGCGTAACATCGGTAAGCGAACCCCGGTGCTAATCCTGAGCGCGCTTGCCGCAGTCGATGAGCGTGTGCGGGGGCTGCGTGCCGGAGGCGACGATTACGTCACCAAGCCATTCGACAGTCTCGAACTGACCGCACGCCTTAACGTGCTGCTGCGCCGCCAATCGTCGGCGGGGGTACCCTCGATTCTGAGCGTCGGCGATCTGATGCTGGACACCGCCATGCACCGGGCGCAGCGCGCCGGTCAGACGCTCGACCTGAAGCCGCGTGAATACAGTTTGCTTGAATTCCTGATGCGGCACGCGGGCCAGGTCGTCACTCGCACGCTCTTGTTCGAGTCGGTCTGGAACTACCACTTCAATGCGCAGACCAACGTGATCGACATGCACATCGGCCATCTGCGCCGGAAGGTCAGCCTCAACGGGCGCATGTCGGCGATGATCCATACGGTACGTAATGTCGGCTATATTCTCCAGGCTGCGGAGTAGGCGTGCCGCGCGCCTGCATCCGGGCAGCATCGGCTGGCTGCTGCTGGTATTCGTCAGTTCGGCAATAGCGCTGT
>NZ_JAQGMM010000372.1 GCF_028292365.1 Caballeronia sp. | reverse complement strand
GAGAGATGCACGGGAAAAGTACTGCGACGCGCACCATCTGCCTGCAGGCAAGACGGCGGCTAGAAATTCAAGCGCGGAGTCCTGCCGGTCAGGCAGCTAAGCAATCCGAGAGTTGACGACTACAAGTCGTCCAAGGCATTAGCCCGATTTATGACAATGACCGAATTTTAGGCAGCCACTAAATCACAAGTCAACACTATTCGCCAAGAAGAGCAGAAGCGCGTGACCGGATATATGAAAGCTTGAAGAAAAGCCTTGCCAATGCCGCATATAAAGAAGCGCGTCGATATTTTTATCGAGCGCTATTCGCTATTGCCCCTGGCCAATTTCGCTAGCCAGCTTCCCTAATCGCTGCAACGCATCGTCCAGGGTTTGATCGAACGGCTGCGGACAGCTCAAACGAATGAACGAAACAAAGCGCTGAGAATTGGAGAATATGGTCCCGGGTGCAATGCGAATGCCGCGCGTCAACGCCTCTTCGAACAGCCGGCCCGAATCCGTACCAGCCGGCAACTCGACCCAAAGCACGATGCCGCCAACCGGCACGCTAAGGCGCGTACCGGTTGGGAAATAACGCGCAATAGCATCGGCGGTCGCTTCCCGCTGCGTCCGCAATCGATCCCGCAACTGGAAGAGATGCCGGTCGTACGCACCTGTGCCGATGAATTCCGCGGCAACGAGTTGAGACAAGCTCTCGTTGTTCCTGCTCTGCGCAAACTTGAGCATCTTGACGCGCGCGTGCCATCGCCCCGACGACATCCACCCTAGCCTTAAACCAGGCGCCAAAACTTTATTCAACGATGCGCAATGAATTACGCCGCCGTCGCGATCCCATGCCTTCAGAGGCTTGTATTGCGCGGCGTCATCAAGCAGTTCCCGATACGGCTCGTCCTCGATCACCGCCACCTTATGCCGCGCGCAAAGCCGGACGAGCCCGGCCTTTCGTTCGTTTGGCATCACGCTGCCCAATGGATTTTGCAGATGCGGCACGACCACCACGGCCTTGATGTTCCCATAGGCGAGCATTGCCATTTCCAGCGCTTCGAGTGACATCCCGGTTGTCGGGCTGGTCGAAATCTCGAGCGCGCGCAAACCCAGGCTCTCGATAATTTGCAATAAGCCAAAGAACGCCGGGGACTCGATGGCGACAGTGTCGCCTGCCTGAGTCACCGCGCGCAGCGCCAGGTTCACCGCTTCCACGCCTCCCGTCGTAGCAATCACCTCATCGGGCGAGAGCGTCATCCCCGCCGAAAGAGCACGTTTTGCAATGGCTTGCCGAAGCACGGTTCCCGCTGCTTCTCCTGCGGCTTCCGTCAGCAGTGTTGGCTGGTGCCGCAGTATTTTTATGGTCAGCGCTTGCAGCCGGGCGGTCGGGTAAAGCGATGCCGCGGCCGTTGCTCCGCCTAGGTTCAGCGCTTCGGGAAACCGTTGCGCTCGCGCGATCACTTTCGAAATGGATTCGTGCAGACCGACGAATTGCGCTTCCGCCGGGACAGTTTGATTGTCCGGCTCACCAACGCTGGGTAAGAGCGGCGCCGTCCGCCGGCGAACGAAATATCCGGAGCGTGGCTTGGCTTGCAGCCAGCCTGCATCTTCGAGTCGCCTGAAGACCTGCAGCGCTGTCGAGAGGCTGACCTGATGCCGATGCATCAACGCCCGGACGGAGGGCATGCGATCGCCCGGCACGAGCGTCCCTGCGGCGATCACCCGGCGGTAGTGCTCGGCAAGACGTTCATACAGCGGCTCGCCGTCCATGGGCAGGTCGCGCGGCGGCGTTTCAATGGAGAGGGTCATTGTGCAGATGCTGCGGGTAACCCGACGCTCGCGCCAGATACAGACGTCGGGAAATTGGACGGAAACAGATAAGTATTAGCGGATCTGTTACGCAACAGATTGTACAGCGCTGAATCTGTCGCCAAGCGAGGCACATCACTAAGCTTGAGCCGTGCTTGAGCCCTTTCACGATGGGCTTGGCGAAAATCCTGACAAACGGAGAAGGTGCCCCTCATGAAATCGATCAGGCAGTATTTCTACCCCGGGCAACGGTATGCCCGACATCAGCGCGCGGGAACGCAGGTTATTGCCATCGACGGGATGCTTCGGTTGACCTACCGTGACCCTGCTCTGGATTGGCTTTTGAACGTGACATCTCCCGTGGTGGTCAAGTTAGAAGAAGGGGGATGCCACGTGCTGCCCTGCGACACGTTCGTGGAAATCGAAGCGGTCGGATTTTCAGCGGTCAACGGGCTGATCCACGTACCCGGGCAAAGCTATGCGGTCGTTGCGGTTATCCGGAGCGGCATCGCTTGGCTTGCATCATGTGTGCGTGCTAACGCCCAAAGATCGGGCAAGCGGAGAACACAGGGCTGATGTCTGCGACCGATTCCGCCTAGACGTCTTTCCATTGCCGATAAGTCGCGGCCTGCCCGCAATAGGTTCCCTCACGGTTGACCAGGTTCCACACCGTCACATTCTCGATCCAGAAGCGCCTTCCCGACTTGGCTATACGAAGGCCACGGTATCCGCTTGCATAGCCTTTAGTTCGCACGGATTCCAGCAAACCGTCGCGTTCCTCGCGGTTAGGATGTTCCGCGGATAACCGGGAACGCAGCGCCGTCATTTCGTCCCACGTGTATTCGAAACATTGCTGAGCCGCGCGGTTTGCGTAGACAAACCGCGGGTCGGCGTCCGTGTTGTGCGCGACTACGCAAAATGGCGC
>NZ_JAQGMM010000356.1 GCF_028292365.1 Caballeronia sp. | reverse complement strand
TCGCAGATGCGCTGGAAGTACGGCGCGATCTGTTGCGGGACCGGGGTGCTGCTGGCTCTTCTAATTGCCGCCGCCTACCTGCTTGCCTTCGCGCCGCGACGATTGTTGCTGTCCGCCGTCCGGCAAGGGCTCAGGACCGGTCAGCTCTACGTGGTTTATCAACCGGTCGTCGACATCGCGACCCGCCGCATTGTGGGCGCCGAAGCCTTGCTCCGCTGGAGTCATCCTCGCTGGGGGCCGATCAGCCCCGCTGTCTTCATGGCGGAGGTTGAATCGAGCAGTCTTCTCGCCGACGTCACCCGGTTTGTGCTGCAACGGGCCACCGCCGATATCCGGAGGCCGACCGACAGCGCGCCGTTCCGGATCGCTGTCAACGTAGCGCCGATGGACCTTGAACGCAAAGGCTTCGTGTCGGAGGTGCTGGCGCTCACTGAACGACTGCCCGAATCGACGATTCTCGTGCTCGAAGTCACCGAGCGGTTCCTGCTGGCTCGGCATCCCCGTGTTCAGAAGTCCTTCGAGACTCTGCGAGAACATGGTGTGCGCTTTGCACTTGACGACTTCGGTACGGAGCACAGCAACCTCGATCTGCTTGGGAGGTTCCCGTTCGATTTCGTAAAGATCGACAGGCAGTTCATCGAGCAAGTTGACAAGGGCGGCGCAAGCCTTATTGAAGGGATCGCCGCCGTGGCAGGACACTATGGCATGCAGGTGATCGCCGAAGGTGTCGAAACGGAAGCGCAGCACGACGCGCTGCGGAGGCTGGGGATTCCCTACGGTCAGGGCTACCTCTACCGACGGCCGGTGGTCGCCGACGAACTTTTTGGTGTTCGGCCGGCAGCGGTATTTGCCGCAGACCCAGTGAAATGATGCGGCGAGACGGGACCGGGTGCTTCGCATTCGGGCCGAAGCCCGCTTGCGTGTCAGGCCCAGTGTCGAGGTGCCACAGGTGAAGACGAGGGCCGTGAAAATATAAACAAATGCGAGTCGATGGCCACTGCCCCACCTCGATCTCGACCGCAGCGTTCGACTGCGAATTGACGGCACAGCCAGGCAGTTCGAAGCGGTAGGAACTGATCTCGTGGTCGCGCAGGACTGAGGGACCACATTGACACGGACACCGCTGCGGGACCACTCGCTTAGATTTGGTAACCGAAATAGTCTTCAGCAGCAAGGGCGGTAAGGACATGGTTAGCGAGCCGGTCCGCGGACATCAAGGTATTCACCCCCGGTTGCCGCAAATCGTTCCCGCGCCTCATCTTCTGAAGGGGTCAAGCAACACGCAATGGGTATCTGCGAAAGCCCATAGGCCGTCGAAAACGCTGAGAGCAACATGCCCATCTCCGATGCGCTCAGTCTCGTCTCGCCACGGATCATGCTATTGGCCACCGATAACGCGCGGCGGTCGAGGTAGCGGATCAGCCCGCAAGTGTGAGCAGGAAAATGGCGACGGGCTGGGTACCGCGCAGCCGTGGGCACTTTCTCGTTGTCGTCTCCAGGTTTTTATTGTCCCCCGACGCGTCCCCAACCGCTTGGCATCGCGTGCGCGTGGACGAAGCCGGCAATAGCCGTGTTACATCGATGCTTCGAGCAACGTGAGGTAGTCATCGGTCGTCGCTTCGCGTGGATTGGTCTTATGGCTGTGGTCTTTCAGGGCCCCCGCGACAATGCGCGCGAACATCTCGCGGGTCACGCCGAGTTCCGCGAGACCGAGCGGAAGTCCGAGCGTTGCCGTCATCGCACGGATCGCCGGGCCGACCTCGTCAGCCGATGCAAGGCCCATCGCCTGTGCAATGCGTTCGAGCTTGGTTTCGTCCTGCATCGAAGGCGCCGCGCGATTAAAGGCGATGACGGCTGGCAAGAAGATCGCGTTGAGCGTGCCGTGGTGAAGGCGCGGATTGATGCCTCCGAGAGAATGGCTCAGGCTGTGCACGCATCCGAGACCTTTCTGGAAGGCGAGCGCGCCCTGCATCGACGCGCTCATCATGTTCAGACGCGCGGCCCGGTCGGTGGGATGGCGAGTCGCGCGTTCGATGTGACGCCACGCACGCCACAGGCCGTCCAGCGCGATGCCGTCGGCGGGCGGATTAAACGCGGGCGCCATGAATGTTTCGAGACAATGCGCGATGGCGTCCATGCCGGTAGCAGCCGTGAGTATCGGCGGCAGGCCGAGCGTGAGCTCTGGATCGCAGATCGCAACCCTTGGCACCACGTAAGGCGAAATTACCCCGACCTTGCGGCCGTCGTCGAGAATCAGGATCGCGCCGCGACCTACTTCACTGCCGGTTCCCGCCGTGGTCGGGATCGCAATAACAGGCGCCGTCGCCTCCGTGATGCGCGCAGCGCCTCCTTCTATCACCGCGAAGCTTTGCAGCGGACCGTCATGCGTGGCGCAAACAGCCACACCTTTCGCGAGATCGATAGACGAGCCGCCGCCCACTGCGATCACACCGTCGCATCCGTGCGCCCGGTACATCGCAACGGCGTCCCGCACGACACCCTCGTTGGGGTTCGGCGGGGTGCGATCGAACACCGGCAAATCTATTGTGTTGGCGAGCGCCGCCAGCACGGTGTCCACAATGCCCGCTTCCCGGATGCCCGCATCCGTCACGATCAAGGGCCGGCGTATGCCGATGCGCTCGCATTCACCGGCCAGCAGCCGAACCGCGCCATATTCAAACTGGATCTGGGTTATATAGTTGATGAGGGACATGACAGTTGAGGAAGAGTTATAGGGGAGCTATGCTGTTGCTCGGCATTCGCTTGCCGGACCCGATAAATAACCGGAATTTCGCAGTATATGGATCAGCGCGCCGCCGCGATATTGACAACATTTGATACCACTATAACTTTTGCTCAAGTCCGATGATCCCCTCGCTCAACTCGATTATTTCCCGTCTGCACGTAAAGCAGTTGCGTCTTTTGATCGCGCTCGGGGAACACGGGTCTCTGCTTGGCGCGGCGAAACAGCTGGCGTTGACGCAACCGGGCGCCAGTAAAGCCCTGCACGAGATCGAAACCACCTTCGGCGCGCGGCTCTTCGTGCGCACCAATCGCGGATTGGAACCCAACGCAGTCGGCCATTGCGTGATCCGCTACGCGCGACTGATCCAGACTGACCTCGCCCATCTGCGCGAGGAGATCGTCGGCATCATGCGAGGTTATGGAGGGCGCGTATCGGTGGGCGTGATCATGGGCGCAGTTCCGCTTCTCACGGACGCTCTCACCTCAGTCAGTGCGGAGCAACCTGAAATGTCGGTCGAAATTGTCGAGGATACGAGCGCTACCTTGCTCAGCCTGATTGACGCAGGGCGCCTCGATCTCGCCATTTGCCGCACGAGCGTGAGCCAAACACCCTACCTCTATGACAGTGTGTTCGTACGTGAAGAAACGCTTGCGGTCATTGCCAACGCGTCGCATCCGCTCGCGCGCAAACGCCGCGTTGCACTCGAAAATCTCGCGGATTACCGGTGGGTTGTCTACCGGGCGAACATGCCGATGCGGCTGCTGCTCGAACGGGAATTCCACGACGCTGGACTTCGATTCCCCACCCATCTGCTGGAAACGACATCGGCGTTCGCAACTGTCTCTCTGCTGCAGAAAAATGTCTCTTTCGTCGCGCTGGTATCGACGGACGTCGCGGACTTTTGTATCGGGCACGGTATTGCCTGCGCCCTGCCGCTGCAGTTGTCGTCACATAGCGAACCCTATGAACTGGTGACACGGCGCGACGCCCCCTTGTCGCCTGGAGCGCGCATGCTGATGAAAGCGATAGTCGACGCCGGAGCGAGATAGCACTGTCACTGTTACAGCGGTTTGTCCAGTCCGGGTTCGTTTTCGCCATCGGTTGGAGAAGAGACCCGCGCTGCCGCGATGACGCGCATCGCTTCCCTTGCCCTGACGCGTACATGCAGGACGGCGCTCGCCGTCGCCGCACACTAGGCGCGCAACGCCTGTCTAAATTCCTGCTCAGGTAAGCTATGGGTTGACGCACGTATCTTGCGAAACATCAAACCAGATTACCGCTTGCCATTGGGAGACTTGGGCTGTGCAGCACCTCACGGACACGAATGAAGCCGCCTCTGCCGCCGAACCGGCGCCGCGAGTGGGCACCACGCTTAATCAGGAGGCGTATCGGCGGCTGGAGGAAATGATCGTCACGCTGGACCTGGCGCCCGGCTCGCTCGTTTCCGAATCGATACTCAGCCGCCAACTCGGCATTGGCACCACGCCAATCCGCGAAGCTCTGCAGCGACTTGCGCGGGAATATCTCGTGGAGATCATTCCGCGGCGCGGCGTCGTCGTGACGACTATCGATGTCCGCCGCCAGTTCGAAGTGCTCGAAACCCGGCGTGAACTCGACCGCCTGCTGAGCGCTGCCGCCGCGAAGCGCTCGAGCGTGTCGGAACGCACGTCATTCACCGATAACCTCGTGCTCACCCAAAAAGCAGTCGCCAACAACGACGTGCGCGAGTTCCTGCGCCTCGATGCCGAACTAAACCAGTTGCTCTCAAAAGCGGCAAGAAATAGTACGGCGGCGGCGCTAGCCTCCATGCTGCATACGGTGTCGCGCCGTTTTTGGTTCTATCACCACGACGAACATACGACTCTGGCCGAAATCGGTCCCATTCACTGCCATCTCGTCGAATCGATTGCTTCGGGCGATCCAGCGCTTGCGGGCGCGGCGTCGAATCAACTGATCGATTATCTGGTCGAATTCGCGCAAGCCACGCTGCCGCACCGCCACAGCCTCGGCTAAGCCAATCGTCCCCGATACATCCCTGATTCCCGCCATCATGCTGCATCGCTAAGGGTTAACTCCCCGTTGCCCTCACTCGTCATGACACTTTAATATCGCCTTCATTCGTGGCATGCCAGTGACATGCCACGCTAAACGAGGCACTTTTGGAGAAGACGATGGAGCAAACGACAGCAGTCAAAGACTATGTAATTTCACCATTGAGCGATGCGCTCGGCGCCGAGGTGACGGGGCTAGATCTCACGCACCCCTTGGGCGGCGAGACCATCGAAGAATTGAAAAAAGCAATTGGGCGATACGGTGTGCTGTGCTTTCGCAAACAGGCGTTGAGCGAGGGGCAGCAGATCGAGTTCTCGAAACAATGGGGTCCGCTCGAAGATTTCCCGGAAGAAGACAAAACGGTTGCTGCTGCCACGGTGTATCACGTGGCGAACGTCTCAGCCGACGGACAGAGTCTGCCCGAAACGGATTTCCGTGTGATCTTCCAGAAAGTCAATGCACGCTGGCATACCGACAGTTCCTATCGATATGTCCCGGCATTCGTCTCGTTGCTCTACGGAATCGAGGTCATGCCCAAAGGCGCACCGGGCGGACGCACCGGTTTCTCGAACATGATCAAGGCGTACGCCGCCCTGCCCGACGCGCTCAAGGACGAAATCGAGCCGCTGCACATGGTTCACACCTACGAATTCGGCCGCCGGCTGTTCCCTGAACTGCCGCCAGTTTCAAAGCATGAGAAGGAAAGCGTGCCCCCGGTGAGCCAGCCGCTGGTGCGCGTGCACCCTGACCGCGGCAACGAGCGTTCGCTGTATTTCACAGCAAATGCGGGAAATGAAGTCAGCGGCTTGTCGCTCGAGGAAGGTCAGGCGCTTCACAGGAAACTCGTCGAGCACATCTCGCAGCCGGAGTTCACGTACTTCCACGAGTGGGAAAAGGGCGACCTCGTCGTCTGGGACAACCGGACGATGCTGCATAAAGCGGAAGCCTACGATATGAGCAAGTATCGCCGGGTGTTTCGCCGGACTACGGTCGCAGGCGATGGTCCTGTCCTCGGACCCTATTCACGGGCCGTGATCGGCAACAAGCGGGCAGCGAAGTAACAGCCACGACGCGACTCCGGCGCAATGCGTTTGGGGTCGTGTCGCGTCGTCGGCGCGGTGAGATATCGGGCGCCACTTTGATTTTCCTTCGATCCGTTGAACCCGGCCCCTCCCGCACGGGTCGCTATCGACATTTCCTACTAGTAACAGTAACCAGGAGGCAACGCATGGCTGTAGCCAAACCCTCGGCGGATGCAATGACGCCGTACCAATTGCCGTTCCCCAAGGAAGCGGCAAAGGAGATCGTCGTTGAATCGGCGATTCCCACCGACGAACGCCTCTGGGTTCCGCAAGCCGAGAACGTCTGGTTCCGTCCGCTTTGTCTGAACGTATCGACGGGATACTGGATGAACCTCCTGCGCGTGCGCAAATCGGGCGTGCTCAGCCGTCACCGGCATCCGCAAGCCGTGCATGGCATGGTCCTCAAGGGCCGCTGGCGTTATCTCGAACACGATTGGGAAGCGACTGAGGGCAGCTATGTATTCGAGCCGCCCGGTGAAACCCATACGCTATATGTGCCTGAAGACGTGGAAGAAATGATCACCTACTTCCAGGTCAATGGCGTGATGTTCTATTGCGACCCGTATGGCAATTACACCGGCTACGAAGACGTTTTCACCAAGGTCGACATGTGCCGCAAACACTTTGCATCGGTCGGACTCGGTGAAGACTTCGTCGACCAGTTCATCCGATAACCCTTGCCCTTCCCGTCGATAACAACAGACGTCCTCAAAGTTACGAAAAGCATCGGAGGAGACACCATGCTTCTGAAATCCCCGCGCCTGAAGCACATTCAGGTCGTTGCCATCGCATTCCTGACGCTTGCCGGCATCGTCAATTACCTCGATAGAAGCACCCTCTCGATAGCCAACCACTCCGTGAGCCAGGAACTGGGACTGTCGGCGTCGCAGATGGGCCTGCTGCTGTCAGCATTCTCGTTCGCCTATGCGTTCTCGCAATTGCCCATCGGTATGTTGCTCGATCGCTTCGGCGCGCGCGTGATGCTCGGCCTTGGCATGTTCGTCTGGTCGAGCGCGCAACTCTGCGGCGGCCTGGTGTCGAGCCTGCCGCAATTCCTAGTCGCGCGCGTGGCGCTCGGGATTGGCGAAGCGCCAAATTTTCCCGCTGGCGCCAAAGTCGTCAGCGAGTGGTTCGGCGTGCACGAACGTGGCCGGCCAACGGGCATCTTCATCACGTCGTCGACCATCGGCCCCGCTCTTGCTCCCCCTGTGCTCACCGCGCTCCTGCTGGTCTTTGGCTGGCGCACGATGTTCATCGTCATGGGTGTGCTCGGCATTGCCGTATCGATCGGCTGGTATCTCGTCTATCGCGATCGCCGCAAGGTCCCGCTCGAGCGCGACGAGATCGCCTATCTGACTGCCGGCGAACCAGAACAGCGCGCCGAACGCCGCATGACGATGCGCGAATGGCGCGGCCTTTTCAGCAAGTCGACCACGTGGGGCATGATCTTCGGCAACATGGGCGTGATCTACATGGTGTGGCTCTATCTCACCTGGCTGCCCGCATATCTCGAACACGAGCGTCACCTTTCCATCGCCAGCACCGGGTGGCTCGTTTCGATCCCTTATCTGTTCGGCACGCTCGGCATGCTGTCGAGCGGCTTCGTGGCCGACGGTCTGATGGCACGTGGCATGGCGCCCATGAGAAGCCGCAAGTGGCCGATCTGCGTCGGCCTCGTCGGCGCGGCGCTCTTCACCGTGCCGGCTGCGTTCACGCCCAACCTGACGCTCGCGATGGTGTACCTCTGCGCCGCGATGTACTTCGTCAATCTGGCGAGCGGCGCGTGCTGGGCGCTCGCGACGGTCGCGGCACCCCGTCACATGGTGGCGTCACTTGCCAGCATCCAGAATTTCGGCGGCTATTTCGGCGGATCGTTTGCACCGTTTGTCACCGGCATCGTCGTGGACCGGACCCACTCCTTCGTCAACGCGTTCCTGATCAGCGCGGCGGTCGCATTTGCTGCTGCGCTGGTTTATATGTTCATCGTTAGAACGAAGATAGAGGACAGTGAAACTGCTGTCTCCCCTGCCGCTGTTTCAGATTTTTCTTCCTGACCAACATGACTTTTCAAACTGATCTTTTCAAGGGCAAGACCGCCGTCGTGACGGGCGGGACCCAGGGCATCGGTGCAGGCATCGCGCAACGCTTTGCTCGCCTTGGTGCACGTGTGGTCGCGGGCGGTATCGCGCCAACCAATGCCCAGCGCGAGGCGCTCGGACCAGGCATCGATGCCGTCGAACTCGACGTCAGCGACGATGCGAGCGTCGCGGCCCTCGTCGAGCGAGCAGGTTCGATCGATATGCTCGTCAATTGCGCGGGAATGATCCGGCGCGGCGACGAGCTTGAAATCGATGTGTTCGAGCGCGTGATCGCCGTGAACCTTAGCGGCACGATGCGCGTGTGCGCCGCTGCTCGCGAGCGACTCAAGGCGAGCGGCGGAACGATCGTGAACACGGCATCGATGCTCAGCTTTTTCGGCGGTGGACTTGTACCGGCATACAGCGCGAGCAAGGGCGGCATTGTGCAATTGACGAAGTCGCTTGCGATCGCCTACGCGGCCGACGGCATCCGCGTGAATGCAGTGGCTCCTGGATGGATCGCGACGCCCTTGACGCAAGCCCTACAGGCCGACGACCATCGTTCGCAAGCTATCCTCGATCGCACGCCGATGAAACGCTGGGGCCAGCCTGACGATGTCGCGCAAGTTGTCGCTTTCTTGTGTTCGCCGGCGGCGACGTTCATGACAGGCGCGATCGTCCCGGTCGATGGCGGGTATCTTGTGGCATAGCGCTCTGCTCGCCACCGGCGTGGGCCGCGCAACGTACGGGAGGCCGGATGTGAGCCATGATATGAGCCGTGAACAAGGAGAGGAATGGTTTCCTACGCGGATGCATTACGCCAGCATGCATCCGCTACCCTTAAGCGCGTCTCGAAGGCTGGCGCTGACGCGTCATGGACCGGACAAACCGAGTTGTCACAGTTAAGAATGAATCTGCGCCCATATCGGTATGGATGATTGCGCTTGCACATCATAAAGGCTCGAACCGGTCGCTGGAACGGCAAGCTGCCGCCGGCGCAAGGCGGTGACGCGAATGAGGACTTTGTGCCAGCCATGATACCGGGACAGGCTATAGCACGACCTCTCGCTTCTTATATCGTCGCTGACCATTTTTAGTCGGAATGCTGCAAAGGTAGGTTCAGCGACGCACGACGCGAAAGCCACACACCCGGGCGATAGCGCGGATCACCATAGACCGCCATCATGCCGTTCAACACCGCGATGATCCGCTGCGGACCGATTCGCTCACCCAATATAAGAGGGCCACACGGATAGCTTAGCCCCAATCGAACGGCAGCATCGATATGTTCGGGACTCGCAATTCGCTGTTGCGCTATTTCGCACGCGGTGTTAACGATGCTTGCAACGATGCGTTGGCTCACGAAACCACCTGAATCGCGGATGACTGATACCGCTGTTCCGTCTCGCCCAAAGAGAACCTTCGCTTGTGAGAGCTTGTCAGGCCGCGTTGCCGGTGTGGCCATGATGACGCGTCGAACGCCACGCTCGAGGCCCAGCAAAGTATCCAATGCAACCACCCGAGTCGCGTCGAGTGCCTCGGAAACTGCACAACTCGAAATGCAGGCAGGAAGAAGCGAGTCCCAACTTATAGCTGGACGCCGCGAGTTAGCGCGCCATCGACCACGAGGTTTGTTCCGCTTACAAAGCTCGCGACGGGGCTCGCGATAAACGCGACCGCGTTCGCAATCTCCTGCGGCCTGGCCATGCGTTTGGTCGGGTTCAGCGCGAGCGCTTCGGCGTAAAGCGCAGGATTGTTGTTCTCGATCCAGTCCCATACGCCGCCCTTGAAGTACACATTACCGGGAGATACCGTGTTCGCGCGGATTCCCTTCGGCGCAAGCTGGTACGCGAGTCCCTGCACGTAATGCACAAGCGCCGCCTTGAAGGTGCCGTAAGGTCCCGCAGCAAAGTCCACTTCGCGTCCGGAAACGCTCGAGATTGCAACTATCGACCCGGCTTTGCTGGCCTCCAGATAGGGCATGGCGGCATCGACGAGATTGACGGTTCCGAGCATGTCCGTTTCGAATTGCTTGCGCCACGACTCGATGTCGTTCGAGATGGAGAGCGCGCTCACATTCGCGACGACAATATCAAGGCCGCCCCATTGCTTCGCGACGTCTTCCACCCACTGTTTCAGCGCGGCGCCGTCGGCTACGTCGATGCCCGCCCCCAACGCCACGCTCCCGCTCAATGCGCTGAGAGTTGCAGCCGTCTGCCCGGCCGCGTGCGCGTCGCGCGAGCAGATCGCCACGGTGGCACCTTCCTTCGCCAGCGTTTGCGCAATCGCAAGGCCAATGCCTTTCGTTCCGCCCGTGACAATCGCCTTCAGTCCCTTGAGCTGCAAGTCCATGTGAAAGTCCTTTAGAGGTCTGGCTGGGAATGTGTATCGTCGGGACAGGGCTTGGTTACCGCGCGCTTTACCTTGAGCAGTTCGCCTGCTTGAATGATCGAATGACACATGTCGTCGACGCTGACGCGTTTTGCCATTGCCTGGCCGCGCAAAATTTCGTAAGCCTTGGCCTCCGAGATCTGATGCATTGCCATCAGGATCGCCTTAGCCTCGTTGAGGTGGCGTGCGCCACTCACCTTCTGCTCGAGGCTCGCAATGCGCTCCATCATCTGCCGGTTCTGCCGGGCATTCTGCATTGCAAACACGACCGTTGCCAGCAAGCCGGAAGCTCGGATAGGCGTTGTGATGATCGCGCTCGAGCCCATCTTCAAAGCTTGGTCAATGAACGTAGGATTCTCGTAGGAAATAATCGATATCACCGGCGGCGCGTCGGGTCCGAGCCATGCATCCTGCGGAGCCTGTTCCTCCGGGATCAATGCGCGGAAAACGAGGTCGACCTTGTCGGGCAACACTTCAAGCGGTGGCCAGAACGCGATGACCTGAAAGCCCATGCGTTTCAGGTGATTGGTAAGGGTCGCGCCGTCGTTGTCGTCCGGATGAAAGACGACAACAGACAGTCCCCGGTTGAGTACCGAACCGGTCAGGCTGCGCTGTCGACCATCGCGTTGTGGCGTCACGTCAGTACTCCCGCGTGCTGAGCTTCGTCACCCAGTCGCCCAGACTCTGTGACGCCATGTACGGATCCGGCGCGACCGCATTCGCCGATTCACGCAGGATCGAAAACTGCCCGTCGCTTCCCGCCCGGCCAATCCGCGGATACAACGCCATGTGATGATTCACGCGGTCGATGTGAACGCGTCCCTGCGGAGCCGCGAATTCAGCGCCCAGCAAATGCGGCATGATCGTGCCGATATCGTCCGAGCCTGCCTTGTTGAAGGCGTTCGCATACATGTGCATCTGGTAGTACGCGGCCTCCCAGTTCATGTCCGTTGGATGTTGACGTCCAAACCGCTCGACATGTCGCGCGAGCGCCGTTCTGTTTTCCGGTGTGCCGATGCTCTGAAAATACGGCGCAGCAGTGATATGCCCGGTTGCAACGCCCCGCTCCATCAGCGATATTTCGGTCTCCGATGTATTCAGGCTTCCAATCGGCATGCGTGCCGGATCGAGACCCGCATGCGCGAAGGCTTGATAGAGATACGGCACCGTGCGCCCTATCACCGTGCAGAAAATGAAATCGGGGCGTTTCTTCTGTATGTCGGCGACGACATCGGCAAACTGCTCGAACGGCGCGTTGAGATCCAGATACCTTTCGCCGAGGATCGCGCCGTCGGGATGTTGCAGCAACAGCTCCTGCATTGTCCGGTTGCACTCATACGGATACACATAGCGCGAACCCACCATGTAACAGCGCGCACCGTAGGTCGACGTCATGAAGTCCGCCAGCTGCAAGCCATTCTGGTTTGGCGAAGCACCGCTATAAATGATGTTTTCTGAAAACTCGAAGCCTTCGTATTGCTGCGAATAAACCAGCAGACGATTATGTTTCTCCACGACAGGCAACATCGCCTTGCGGCTCGACGACGTGTATCCGCCAAAAATCACGTTGACGCCGTCGTCGAGAATGAGCTTTTCTGCGAGCGCCCGAAAGCGCGTGGAGTCCGAGCCCGGATCGTAATGCACGACCGACAACTCCCGCCCCGCTACGCCGCCGCGCTGGTTGATTTCCTCCACAGCGAGGATCGAACCTCGCCATTGAGACATTTCCAGCGGCGCGGTCGCACCGGTCGTGGAGCAAAGCAGCCCGATCTTGACAGGTTCGGATAGAGACATGGAGTGCTTTTCAGATCATGCATTCATGGAACGGCGTGGGCGCGTCACTTCAGATAATGCTTCGCGATCATGGCGCCGACCGTATATTTTGGATCGACAAAATTACCGAGACGAACCTTGCCGCATTGACTGAGCATCATATACGCGTCCCATTTGTCGAATCCGTATTCCGCCGCCATCCACAACACGAGCTCGCGATACGCAATCCGCGTTGCGTCCTCCAGCGGCCGCGCGCTGCCAATGCTCATTAGCGCGTCCTCGTTCTCAAGGCGCGGCCACGCAATGGCCCAGTTCTTGATCAGGTCCACGCGAATGGTGGTCGTGCTTGCATATTCAACCGCCGTTCCGCAGACCTCGCCGTCGCCCTGGCACGCGTGTGCGTCGCCAATGAACAAGCGGGCGCCCGGTGAGCGAACCGGCAGATAGGTGATGCTGCCCGGCCCCATGTCGGGTACATCCATATTGCCGCCATGCGAATCCGGCGTCAGCGAATTGATGGAGTCGATTTCCGGCGAAAGGCTCAGCGTGCCGATATGCGGTTTGTACGGCAGCGTATTACGCCGGCTCCAGTAGACGTTGTCTTCGTCAATCTTGATCTTGCGGACAATCTCGGGAAGCGGTTCGTTAAGCAAGGCCGTATAGTCCGTCCCGGTCAACGCGCCGAAGTTGGGAATCATGCAACAAAAGCCGTGCGGATCGTCGCCACGCGGCGCCATCTTTTCGATGTACACCGCGATCACATCACCCTTTTCCGCGCCCTCGATCATGATTGGGCCATTCTGCGGATTCAGGAACGGCATCTTCAGGATCTGCGACGGCTTGTCCATCTCGGACGTGATCTTGCCTTCGAATGCATCACGTGTTTCGACCACAATCGTATCACCCGGTTGAACGTGCATGACCGGTGTGGAATACGGACCAATGGTGTAGTGAAACGTGTCCTGCAGCGCTTCAGTCAGTTGATGAGTCGTGCCTTCCCGATTCGCGCCTACGCCGCGTTGCATCATGATCGAGTCGTTAAGCCATTGCATGCCGGGTCCTTTCTAAAGTGCCAGATACTGGCGAATCAATTCTTCGTCGGCAAGTTGCGTGCGATCCAGGGCGCTGACAATGCGACCCTTGTCCATCACGCAGCATCGTGCGGCGACGCTTTCAACCATACCCATGTTCTGTTCGACCAGCAATACTCCGATTCCCGTTTCATCAGCGATCCGAATCAATGTCTCGCCGATCAAATCCACGATAGATGGCTGAATTCCTTCGGACGGTTCGTCGAGCAGCAGGATCTTCGGCGAGCCGATCAGCGCACGCGCAATCGCGAGTTGCTGCTGTTCGCCGCCGCTCAGCGTACCGGCCTTTTGTTGAAAACGCGCGCCGAGCACGGGGAAATAGCCTACGACCTTGTCCAGCATTTCGGTGAAGCGCGCGCGGTTCGACTGGGCGCCCACCTGCAGGTTTTCACGCACTGTCAACGCTGGGAACACTTCGCGACCCTGCGGTACGTATCCCACGCCATGCCGTGCCCGCGAATAGGGTCGCGAGTCGCCAATTGCCTCACCGTTAAGCGCAATGCTGCCGGCCATCAATGGAACGAGGCCAATCAAAGCGCGCATCAGCGTTGTCTTGCCGACGCCGTTTCGTCCGATCAAAGCGACAATCTCGCCGCGCTCGACCGTCATGGACACACCGTTCAAGACCTTGCCGCCCGCATAGCCGCATTCAACGCCTGAGATGTCGAGCAGAGTCGTCATTTCTTCTTGCCCAGATAAATTTCGGCGACGTCGTCGCGTGCAAGGATTTCTTCGAGCGGGCCATCGGCGAAAAGGCGGCCGGCGTGCAACACCGTCACGCGCGTCGCCACTTGCCTCACGAAAGTCATGTCATGCTCGACGACCATGATGGTCAGTCCGCGCTCGCGCAAGCCCATGATCAGCTCGCCAGTCGCGTGCGTTTCTTCGGCGGACATGCCGGCGACGGGTTCATCGAGGAAAAGAAGTTTCGGCTTGAGCGACACCGCCATCGCAATCTCGAGCCACTGTTTCTTGCCGTGAGACAAGTTGCCTGCAAGTACTTGCTCTTCCTCGTTCAGCAAGAACTGATGAAGCAGTTGCTCGAGTGACTCGACGCGATCATCTTTCGCCCGATGCAACCCAAGCTGCAAATGCTGGCGCACCGTGAGTTCCGGAAAAATGCCCGGAATCTGGAACTTGATGCTCATCCCCATGCGGATTCGTTCATGCGGCAGCACATGATTAAGATCGCGGCCGAGAAACGAAACAGACCCGGCACTCGGACGATGCTCGCCTGTAATGAGCTTGAAGAAGGTACTTTTCCCTGCACCGTTCGGTCCGATCACGCATCGGATCTCGCCTTCACCGATTGCAAAGTCGATGCCGTTGATCACGTGTGCGCCGCCGAAATGCTTCGCGAGCGCGTGGGTCTCGAGTAAGGTCGTGCTCACGGTTCGCTCCTCGTGCGGGCTTTGAACGAGCGCGGCGAACGTGTCTGGCGCACGGTGCCGCGCCGCACAAGTTTGGATATCAAAGGCAGCAATCCTTCGGGCGCGACCAGCACCACGAACAGCAGGATGGCGCCCATCAGGATCAGCGCATACTGGCTTCCGTAGATTGCCAGCCATTGCGAGAGCCACACGAGCAGCGCCGTGCCAATGATCGCCCCGCCTATGCTCCGCCGTCCTGCGGTCGCGACCCAGATGATCGGCATGGCGGCCGACGTCAGCCCCATTGCAGATGGCGTGATGTACGAACCCCAGATGGTATAGAGCGCGCCCGACAAGCCGCCAAGTGCACAGCCGAACACGAAGATCAGCAGTTGATGACGGCGGATATCGACGCCCAGCATTTCGGCGCGCTGCGGATTTTCCCGGATGGCAACAAGCGTCAGCCCGAATGGCGAGTCGAGCAGACGCCGGGTGATCGCATAGACAAGTGCCAGCAGCACGACGACCAGATAGTAGAAGCGGGTATTTTCCAGCGTCACATCGCCGCCGATCCAGGGAATCGACAACGGCGGCATGCCGGACATGCCGTTGTATCCGTTGAGCCGCGCTTCGCCAATGGCCCATTGCGGTCCGGCCGTTTGCGCCATGAACGTTTCCAGCACGAGCGTCACTGAGAGCGTCACAATCCCGATAAACACGCCCTTGATCTTGCCGTAGAAAATCATGTAACCCAGGAGCGCAGCGACGATCACGCTCACCACGAGCCCGACCAGCAGTCCGCTCCATGACGATACCCAGCCGTCGCCCAGATTGATCGTGACGATCCCGTACGTGTAGCCGGACAGGCCGAAGAACGCGGTTTGCCCGAAAGACAGAATGCCGCCCTGGCCCCACATTGCAGCAAGCCCTATCGCCGAAAACGACCAGACAAGGCAATAAGCAAAGTTGCCGCTCGCGGTGCTGTCGACGACCAGCGGCAGACATAGCGCCAGCAGCCACGGCGCGAGCCGCATGGCTATCGGAACGAAGCGTCGCTCTGGAAGCTTGGAATAAGATTGGTTCATCGGCAATTCCTAGCGTGTACGGCTGAACAGATTGCCGAGGCCTTGCGGCATTAGACGAATCACGACGATCACCGTCAGCAGCAAGCCGATCTGTCCGAACAGTTGCCCGTACGATGCAGTCAGCGCGGTTTGAATGACAGCGAGCGCAGCGGCGGCCGGCGTTGTTCCGGCGATCACATTGGCGCCACCCACGACCACCGATACAAAGGCCTGCACGATGAAGTTCGTGCCCATGGTCGGGACGGCGGTCATGGTCGGTGCGTACAGAGCGCCCGTGAGCCCCGCAAGCCCGGCGCCGAGCGCAAAGGTCAGCGTATAGAGCCTGTCAGTTCGCAGCCCCAGCGATTGCGCCATGTTCGCGTTCTGAATCGTAGCTCGCGCACAGACACCGTAATTGCTTTTGAAAAACAGCAGATAGAGCAAGCCGAGAACAACCAGCGCGATGACGGGCAGCACTGCGCGATAGGTGGAGAACGAATACTCACCAAGACTGAATGAACCAAAAGGCGTGCTGATTCCTTCCATCGACGGACCCGCTACCAGCAGCATGGTCTGTTGCACGATCAGGCTGATCGCCCAGGTTGCCACGACCGAATCGTAAAGCCGGTTATAAAGGTGACGTATCACCAGCCGCTCGATCGCAACGCCCGCGATGGCCGCCGCCAGCGCGCCAAGCAACATTGCAACGGGCAGAGGCACGCCACGCTTCGCGCAGATGATGGTCACATAAGCGCCGCACATGATGAATTCGCCATGCGCAAGATTGATGATGCCCATCATGCCGAAGATGACGGCCAGCCCGAGCGCGGCGAGCACGAGGTAGGCGAAGTTATCGCCAAACTGATAGATGACTGAATACAGTGTGGAGAGTGCTGTCATCGCGGGGTCTCGTTGAAGCTTGGATATCAGCATGAACGTGATCGCCGCGCCATGAAGCGCGAGGCGATCACGCCATCACATCAGGACTTGGGCAGGCTCGACGGCGTGTACTGACGATGATCCGGCTTCACGGGAAGATTGCATCCGACTTGTCCGAGCCAGTACGGTTGAACGTCGTTCCATACCTTCGGAATCTCGACCGAGTGATCTTCCTTCACGTGCACAAGGTAGATTGTGTGGCTCAGGTGATGACTCTTCGGGTCGATACACACCTTCCCTGAAGGTCCATCCGTGCAAATGCCGCCGCCATCCAGCGCCTTCTCGACCGCCGCCTGGTCGGTCGACTTCGCCTTCTCCACAGCATCCTTGTACAAGTACACCGCGTCGTAGGCGTTCGCGGCTTCCTGGTTGATGTATGGCTCGTTCGGATACTTCGCATGGAAGCGTTTTTTGAAGTCGTTGCTCGCCGGCGAATCGACTTCTTCCACATAATTCGCCGTCACGAACATGTCTTTGAGCGCGGGCGCCTTGAAGCGCTTGTGCTCATATGCCTGACCGACGTTCACGGAACTTCCCATCGGGAGGTTCAGGTGAGCGGACGCTTGCTGCTCGTAGTACGACGCCTGATTCGCGCCGACCAGCAACGTCATGACGAAGTCCGGCTTCGCTTTCTGAATGTTCTGTATGGTCTGTCCAAACTGCGAGACGCTGAGCGGAATAAACTCTTCGCCGACCATGGTGCCGCCGTTTTCCTTGACGATATTGCGCACCCATTCCGCCGATATCTGGCCAAAGTTGTAGTCAGCCGCGATCGTATAGACCTTCTTGCCGTACTTTTGCATCATCCATGGAATCAGCGTCGAGAATTGCTGTTCGGGAACGGCTCCAGTGACGAATACATTCGAGTCGCATACGCCGCCTTCGTACTGATTGTTGTACCAGTAGAGCTGATGCGCGCGGTCCATGATCGGCCGGATCGCTTCACGCGACGCGCTCGAAAAGCCGCCGAAGATCACATCGGCCTTGTCGGTCTGAATCAGGCGGCGCGACAACTCCTGGAACTTCGTGTTGTCCGATTGCGTGTCATAAGCAATCAGTTTGATCGGCCGTCCCATGATGCCGCCCTTCGCGTTGATTTCGTCCACAGCCAGTTCGGTCGCGTGGATTTTCGGAATGGTGGCCAACGCGAAATTTCCCGATGCGTCTTCAAGCAACCCTAGCTTGATGGGGTCGGCTGCAATTGCGACTGCGGAAGAACAGGCAAGCGCGACCGAAACGGCCATGCGCAACCAGGATGACTTGTCAGCCAGCATGCGTTATCTCCTTGGGTTCATTCGATCAAAAAAAAGACGAAAAAAAGCCCTCCGACGAACCAGGGTTCGTTGAAGGGCTTCGGTGCCGTGTCCTCGTGCCGGCATCGTTGGCGACATGAGGAATCTTGCAGTGATCTTAGGACGCCAAAAAACGCGGTGTCAATGCTCTTTGCTTCAGGAGCCGAAAATTCACCCCGGGAATAAAGCGTTCAAACGCTGCGCAGGAGCGTATTCCATGCGGGTGAATCGATCACGGAACGCGCGCGCATGAATTTCCATGCACCATATTTGAAGTAGTCAAAGTCGAGCGTCGATATTTCGTTTTGAAGCATGGACCAGGTCGCCCATTTCAGGTCGGCGAGCGCCTTATGCACCGTGACACGCGCCATATTCGCTTCGCTTACGCTGCCAAAGTAGAACTCGACCATTTCCTCTTCGACCTCGCGCGTAAAAAACATCTCACCGCTCAACGCGCCGAGATCGTAGCAACGGTCATTATTCGATGCGTACTCGTAGTCGATCAACAGCACTGTCCCGGCTTCATCGCGGAGAAAATTTCCGGGCATGGGGTCGTTGAAACACGCGACGATATCCAGCCCCGACGCTTCCAGCGCGGCGCGTGCGCGGCTGTATTCCCCGTGCAGCCGCGCGAAATCGGCGGGAAGCTTGCCGCCGGCCTGACGTACCTGTTCCACATGTTCATCGATAAGATTGAAGATGGTCTTCGTCAGCGGTAGCAAGGGCGAAGCGTGTAACGCGCGATACGCGGACACAATGGAGGCGCGAACGGGTGCATCGAGAAAATCGCGGTTCGAGCATGTCGCGCGGCCTTCCACGAAGTCATTGATCTCCACACCCAGTTCCGCGGCATAGTCGTAAAGGCGCGGCCCAATGCCGATAGTCTCGGCTTGCTTGCTCGCCGCGAACGCCACCTTCCGGTCGATGAACTGCTCGGTTCCGCGGCCCGGTACCTTGACGAAATAGCTGGTTGATTCGCCGTCCAGCCAGACGCGCCAGTTGCTGTTGCTGATCCCGCCGGGCACGGGCGCGTAGTGCATCGCGCGGCCGCTCCAGGGCTGGACGCTGCGCAATACGGCTTCGATTTCCCGTTCGGCGTCGCTTGAGGCCGAACCCAGCATTTTTGTCGGCATTGTCATTGCCCCTTTTTAGATCAGCGTGAGCAAGTCATCGGTATCCATGCGCGAT